>PLMV01000100.1 GCA_003141615.1 Syntrophaceae bacterium | reverse complement strand
AACGTGCTTGTTAAAGAACTCCAAGGGCTTGGATTAGACGTGGAATTGATTGAGGAAGCCGACGAATTGAGCTGACAAAGATAGCCAATTTAATGTAGCTTAGCATAAGTAACTCAGAAATTTCACTTAAGCTTTTAATAGTACAGGAGAAAATCTGTGGAAGACGTTTTCAGTTATTTTGAAAAACCAAAAAATCTGATCAGATTCAATGCAATGAGGATTTCTATTGCTTCGCCGGAGAAGATTATTTCGTTGTCTCGTGGCGAAGTAAAAAAACCGGAAACTATCAATTACCGGACATTTAAACCGGAAAAAGATGGACTTTTTTGCGCAAAGATTTTTGGGCCGGTAAAGGATTACGAATGCCTTTGCGGGCGTTACAAAAGAATGAAGCACCGTGGAGTAGTTTGCGAAAAGTGCGGCGTAGAAGTTATTCAATCCAAAGTTCGCCGGGAAAGAATGGGACACATTACGCTGGCGACTCCTGTGGCTCATATCTGGTTTTTAAAGAGTCTTCCGAGCCGTATTGGCAATGCCGTAGATTTGCCATTAAAGGAACTGGAAAAGGTTCTATATTTTGAATCCTGGATTGTTCTTGATCCCCAAGACACACCTTTAAAGAAAAAAGATCTGCTTACGGATGAAGAATACGATGAAGCCAGAGAACAGTATGGTTCTAACGGTTTCGTCGCGGGAATCGGCGCCGAAGCGATCAGACAGTTGCTGGAAGAAATTGATTTGGAAAAGCTCTACGAAGAATTGCGCACGGAGATTGTTACCTCCGTTTCCGATACCAAGAAAAAGAAGCTGGTAAAAAGATTAAAAGTAGTGGAAGCCCTGCGCAAGTCCGGAAACAAGCCGGAATGGATGATTTTAACAATTCTGCCCGTTATTCCGCCTGATTTGCGGCCATTAGTTCCTCTGGATGGCGGCCGTTTTGCCACATCTGATCTTAACGATTTATATAGGCGGGTTATCAACAGAAATAACCGTTTAAAACGATTACAGGAATTAAATGCNNAATGGCCGTCGTGGCAGAGCTATTACCGGAACAAATAAAAGACCGCTTCGCTCCTTATCGGATATGTTGAAGGGTAAACAGGGTCGTTTTCGCCAAAACCTGCTGGGAAAACGAGTCGATTATTCAGGGCGTTCAGTTGTTACGGTCGGGCCTGATTTAAGGCTGCACCAGTGCGGTCTTCCTAAGAAAATGGCGATCGAACTTTTTAAACCTTTCATTTATAATCGTCTGTTGGAAAAAGGATATGTCACTACAGTAAAAAGCGCCAAGAAAATGGTGGAAAAGGAAACGGCCGAAGTTTGGGATGCTTTGGATGAAGTTGTGCGCGAATATCCGGTTATTCTGAATCGGGCGCCAACCCTGCACCGTTTGGGTATGCAAGCTTTTGAGCCGGTGTTAATTGAAGGTAAAGCCATCCGGCTTCATCCATTGGTTTGTACAGCTTTTAATGCGGACTTTGATGGCGACCAGATGGCTGTCCATATTCCGCTATCCATTGAGGCGCAAACAGAAGCCCGTGTCCTCATGATGTCCACCAACAATATTCTTTCTCCGGCAAACGGGAGCCCGATTATCATTCCCAGCCAGGATATCGTTTTGGGCATTTATTATCTGACAAGAGCGAAGAATGAAGTTAAAGGCGAAGGAATGACTTTCTCATGTCCCGACGAAGTGCGTTCGGCCATTGATGCAGGAGCAATTGATTTACATGCGCGTATCAAGGTGCGCATCAAGTCAGAATTAAAGGATACCACAACGGGAAGAATTATACTTTCAGAAATAGTTCCTCAGGAAATTGATTTCGATATGGTCAATAAATTAATGAATAAAAAGGAACTGACCAACTTAATCGATTATTGTTATCGTTTATGTGGTGACAAGACAACGATTCTTTTGTGCGACAGGCTCAAGGACCTGGGCTTTAAATATGCGACTATTTCCGGGCTTTCATTTGCTGTGGGCAACATGATTATTCCAGAAAATAAAAAACGCATTGTTTCGCAGGCCGATAAGGATGTGCTGAAAATTCAAAAACAGTATATGGATGGTTTGATTACCGATGGTGAGCGTTATAATAAAGTTGTTGATATTTGGGCACAGGCCACCGAGAAAATAGCTTCCGAAATGTTGAAAGGTATCAGCACTGAAGAAGTCNNCAATTGGCCGGTATGCGTGGATTGATGGCCAAGCCCTCGGGAGAAATTATCGAGACGCCGATCACAGCTAATTTCCGTGAAGGCTTGACCGTTCTGCAATACTTTATTTCCACTCATGGAGCGCGCAAAGGTTTGGCTGATACGGCGTTAAAAACAGCGAACTCTGGTTATCTGACCAGAAGATTGGTGGATGTGGCGCAAGACTGCATCATTACAGAGCATGATTGTGAAACAGTTGATGGCGTTTATGTCTCCGCGCTTATGGAAGGCGGCGAAATTATCGAAACCGCCGGGGAGCGTGTGCTGGGTAGAGTTGCCTTACAGAATATTAAGGATCCATTTACCGGTGAGGTCATAGTTAAAGCCAATGAGGAGATAGATGAGGCCTTGGTTGAAAAGATCGACCATGCCGGCATTGAACGGGTTAATATACGATCAGTTTTAACCTGCCGTTCCAAACATGGCGTTTGCGCCAAGTGCTATGGCCGCGATTTGGCTCATGGCCATCTGGTTAATATTGGTGAAGCTGTCGGTATCGTTGCGGCTCAATCCATTGGTGAACCTGGTACGCAGTTGACCATGAGAACGTTCCATATCGGTGGTACAGCGAAATTTGACGAACATTCCACTCTGGAAGCGCATCATGATGGTGTGATCCAATTTGTTAATTTAAATACAGTGAAAACCAGAGAAGGTGATTTGGTGGTAATGAGACGTCATGGTGAAGTTCATGTTTTGGATGAACAAAAACGCAGCCGCGGCAAGTACCCCTTATCTTATGGCGCCCATTTGAAAGTAAGTGATAATAGCCCTGTTAAAAAAGGGCAATTAATTGCCGAATGGGATCCGTTCTCTATACCGATTTTGGCTGAAGTGGATGGAACAATTAAGTTCGATGACATTATCGAAGGGAAAACGATGCAGGAGCAGGTTGATGAAGTTACCGGTTTGTCTCGTAAAATTATTGTCGAATTTAAAGGCGGAGATTTAAGGCCGCGTGTTTCGATCAAGGACAACAAAGGAAAAACCGCTAAGTTACCCGACTCGAATGCTGTTGCTCGTTACCTCTTTTCTGTCGGAGTTAACATAGTTGTTTCTGAAGGAGATGAAGTCCGTGCGGGAGATATTATCGCGAAAATTCCGCGCGAAACAACAAAAACTAAGGATATCACAGGTGGTTTGCCTCGAGTGGCCGAACTTTTTGAAGCTCGCAAGCCCAAAGATTTTGCTGTTATCAGCGAAATTAACGGTGTTGTCTCTTACGGCAAAGATGCCAAGGGTAAGCGCAAGATCATTGTAACCCCGGAAGTGGGAGAAGAAAAAGAATATCTTATTCCCAAGGGCAAACATATCAGTGTTCAGGAAGGCGATCAAGTTATACCGGGTGACGCTTTGATGTCTGGCGTAAATAATCCCCACGACCTATTAGCCGTTAAGGGTGAGAAAGAACTAGCTAGATATCTGGTTGACGAAGTGCAGGAAGTATACCGTTTACAGGGTGTTAAAATTAACGATAAACACATGGAAGTCATTGTTCGTCAAATGCTTCGTAGAGTTAAGGTGGGTGATCCTGGCGATACGGCGTTTATCGCCGACGAAAAAGTCGAGCGTTACCGCTTTCAGGAAGAGAACGAAAAGGTTGTAGCTCAAGGCGGCCGTCCAGCTATTGGCGAACCAATGCTTCTGGGTATTACCAAAGCATCGCTAAGTACTCAGAGTTTTATTTCTGCCGCTTCATTCCAGGAAACTACCAAAGTGCTTACTGAAGCCGCACTTTCAGGTAAATCGGATTATTTAAGAGGTCTTAAAGAAAACGTTATTATGGGCAGATTGATAACAGCAGGTACCGGTTTGGTGATGTACCGGAAATTAGGTATTAAGATTGCAAATGACAATCCTGAGTTGAATACAGAATAAATTTAAATAAGCTCAGAAAAGGCTTGACATATATTAGCTGAATTGATAGTTACCACCGATTTGCTGCTGTTGTTAAGATGAGGGCAGTGATTTAGTTTAGGAGGAAAATGCCGACGATAAGTCAATTGATTCGGAAAGGCCGAATTAAAGTAGAAAAGAAAACAAATACACCGGCGCTGGCGGGTTCACCTCAACGTCGCGGTGTTTGTGTCAGGGTATATACGACGACACCAAAGAAGCCAAATTCAGCTTTGCGGAAAGTGGCCAGGGTTCGTCTCACCAGCGGTTATGAAGTTACTTCTTACATTCCTGGTATCGGTCACAACCTGCAGGAGCATTCAGTTGTTCTGGTGCGTGGAGGCAGGGTTAAGGATTTACCGGGTGTAAGGTATCATGTCGTCAGAGGTACACTCGACACTGTTGGGGTACAAGACCGCAAACAGAGTAGATCAAAATACGGTGCAAAAAAGCCAAGCTAGACGGAGATAATTAAAAATGCCGAGAAGACGGGAAGTCGAAAAAAGAGATATTTTGCCCGATCCCAAGTTTAATAATAAACTGGTAGCAAAATTTGTTAATTCTTTGTTAAAAAGAGGTAAAAAAAGCGTTGCGGAAAGTATTCTTTATGGTGCTTTTGACATTATCGAAAAGAAATTGAAAGAACAACCTGTTGAACTTTTCGAAAANNACGGCGCTGGCAATTCGCTGGTTGATATCCAACGCTCAGGAGCGCACGGAAAAAACAATGCGCGAAAAGCTGTCCGGTGAATTGATTGATGCCGCCAACAATCGTGGCGGGGCGATCAAGAAAAAAGAAAGTGTGCATAAAATGGCTGAAGCAAACAAAGCTTTTGCTCATTATAAATTTTAATCTCTATGGGTTAAATTCCCCGTCGCTTGCGACGAAGAAGAAATTATAATTCAACAAGATACCCCGCTGCTTGCGGCGGGGAGTTTCATTTGAGGGAATATTTCTTAAAACGACGAGAGAATCAACCATTCAAAGTTAAGGAGGTAAGGAGAGATGGCAAAGAAAAAATTTGAAAGGACTAAGCCGCATTTAAATATAGGAACAATCGGCCACGTTGATCACGGCAAGACAACGTTGACGGCCGCAATTACCAAGCATCTGGCGAAAAAAGGTTTTGCGGAATTCCGGCCTTTCGATTCTATTGATAATGCGCCGGAAGAAAAAGAACGTGGCGTCACTATCAATATCGCCCATGTGGAATATGAAACAGAGAAAAGACATTACGCTCATGTTGATTGCCCCGGCCATGCCGACTACATTAAAAATATGATTTCCGGTGCTGCCCATATGGACGGCGCGATTCTTGTTGTTGCCGCTTCCGATGGTCCGATGCCGCAGACTCGCGAACATATCCTCCTTGCACGTCAGGTGCAGGTTCCTTTCATGATTGTTTTCCTCAATAAGGTGGATCTGGTTGATGATCCCGAACTTTTAGACCTTGTCGAACTCGAATTAAGAGAGCTTTTAACTCAGTATGAATTTCCCGGTGATGATATTCCCATTATTCGCGGATCAGCGCTGAAAGCGTTGGAAGCCGAGGATAGCAATTCCCCCGATGTAAAATGCATCTGGGAACTTCTGGATGCAGTCGATAACTACATTCCTCAACCTAAACGCGACACAGAGAAACCTTTCTTGATGCCGGTCGGTGACGTTTTCACCATTTCCGGTCGTGGCACAGTTGTCACTGGGAGAGTGGACAGGGGTATTGTCAAGGTTGGTGAGGATGTGGAAATCATTGGTATCAGGCCAACCATTAAGACTGTTGTTACCGGTGTGGAAATGTTCCGCAAAACACTTGATGAAGGCCGCGCTGGAGATGATGTCGGGTTATTGATTCGCGGTATCAAACGTGAAGAAGTCGAAAGAGGTCAGGTTGTCGCAAAACCCGGTTCCATTACACCTCATACAAAATTTGAAGCTGCTGTTTACGTATTGACAAAGGAAGAAGGCGGCAGACATACGCCCTTCTTCTCCGGCTATCGTCCACAGTTTTACTTCCGTACAACCGACGTAACCGGAGTGGCAACCTTGCCCGAAGGCGTAGAAATGGTTATGCCCGGAGATAATGTCAAAATGTCGATAGAGTTGATTATGCCCATTGCCATGGAAGAGCAACTAAGATTCGCCATTCGTGAGGGCGGGAGAACTGTCGGTGCTGGAGTCGTAAGCAAGGTTATTGAATAGAAACAGGGAATAGGTTATCCGATCAATGAAAGAACAAAAGATTAGAATTCGTCTTAAAGCTTACGATTATAAACTTTTAGATCGTTCTGTAGAAGAAATAGTGGAAACGGCAAAAAGAACCGGTGCACGTGTTGCCGGTCCTATCCCTATACCTACGGAAATCAATAAGTATTGCGTAAATCGCTCACCGCATGTGGATAAAAAATCTCGCGAGCAGTTTGAAATCAGAACACATAAAAGATTGATTGATATCGTCGGGCCTACTCAAGCCACAGTGGACGCTTTGATGAAATTAGATCTATCGGCCGGAGTGGATGTAGAAATCAAAGCGTAGGTGTGCTTTTCGAGTGTTAGAAGGTGGTATCAAATCACAGCCATTCTTCAAATTGAAGATTATTGACTTAATTTTTATTAAAAAGTTGGAATATTAGATGAGTAAGGGAATTATTGGAAAAAAATTGGGAATGACCCAAGTGTTTGCAGATGATGGAGCTACAGTAGGTGTAACTGTTGTTGAAGTGGAACCGTCAGTTATCGTGCAGGTAAAAACAAAGGATAAGGATGGATATGATGCCATTCAACTTGGCTACGGCAGAATTAAACAAAAGAACGTAACCAAGCCATTGCAGGGTCATTTTAACAAAGCTAATAAAGGGTTTTTCCGTAATGTAAAAGAATTTCAAGCGGAATCGGGAAAATATGAAACAGGGCAGGAAATTACCGCGGAAATATTTCAAGTTGGTGATTTCGTCGATGTGGTTGGCACTTCCAAAGGCAAAGGTTTTGCTGGTGTAGTCAAGAGACATGGGTTTGGCGGTGGCAAGGCCACGCATGGTTCCATGCATCATCGGGCGCCGGGTTCCATTGGTGCCAGTGCAGATCCAGCGCGTGTATTTAAGGGCACAAGAATGGGTGGTCAAATGGGCAATGTCCGTAAAACTATCCAGAATATACAAGTATGGCAGGTTCGTTCCGATAGAAATTTGCTTTTGTTAAAAGGTTCAGTTCCGGGCAGCGAAAACGGGTTTATATTAATTAAAAAAGCCAAGAAAAAAAGTGCTTAAGTCACATCCGGAGTTATAAAAATGGCAGTTGCAGATGTTTTTGATATTGAAAAAAAGAAAGTTTCTCAAGTTGACTTGAATGACGCCGTGTTTGGCGCTGAAGTCAATGAAGCTATTATATACGATGTCGTAAAAATGCAATTGGCGTCGCGCCGTTCCGGCACTGCTTCCACTAAAACGAGAAGTGATGTCAGTGGCGGAGGGAAAAAGCCCTGGCGCCAAAAAGGAACAGGCCGGGCCAGAGCGGGAACCACAAGATCGCCTATTTGGCGGGGTGGAGGGATTGTTTTCGGGCCACATCCCCGAGACTATTCTTACAACATACCTAAGAAGGTACGTAAAAAAGCTATAATAAGCGCGTTGAGCATGAAATTTAAAGACAATAAAATGCTGATTCTGAAAGATTTTCCGATGGAAAAGATAAGTACACGTATATTTAAAGGCATTTTTGATCTTTTTAGCCTGAAAAAAGCGCTTTTTATTTTAGATGATAACAATGCGGTTTTGCTGAAGTCATCGCGAAATATAAAAAACGTTAAGATGATCAGATCAGAGGGTATTAATGTTTATGATATTTTAAATCATGAGCATTTAATCTTTCTTGAACCCTCTGTAAAGAAGATTGAGGAAGCATTGCTGGCATAATGGAAATACATCAAATTATTAAGAAAATAATAGTTACAGAAAAAAGCACCGATGCGCGGGATAAATCGAATAAATATTTTTTTGAAGTCAATCCCAAAGCAAACAAAGTGGAAATCAGCGAAGCCGTGGAAAAACTGTTTAAAGTAAAGGTTGCTGATGTTCGCGTTATGCACGTTTTAGGAAAAAAGAAGAGAATGGGCCGGACTATGGGACAAAAGAGTTCCTGGAAAAAAGCGATAGTGACTTTGGCAGCTGGCAGCCGTATCGAAATTGCTGAAGGCGTATAAGAACTGGTTTAAGGATTAGGCTAATGGGAATTATTAAGTATAAACCAACATCACCGGGTAGAAGATTTCAGAGCGTTTCTGATTTTGCAGAGATTACTTCTGCTGAACCAGTGAAAAGTCTGTTGAAACCTTTGAAGAGGACAGGTGGCCGCAATTGTCATGGCAGAATTACAGCCCGGTTTATTGGCGGCGGTCATAAACGCAAATATCGTGTAATAGATTTTTGCCGCAACAAGGCGGATATTCCCGCCAAGGTTGCCGCAATTGAATATGATCCGAACAGGTCGGCAAGGATTGTGCTGCTCAACTATCGTGACGGCGAAAAAAGATATATTGTTGCACCGGCGCAAGTTAATGTTGGAGATGTAATAATCAGTGGTGATAAGGCGGATATTAAGCCGGGCAACGCTGTTCCTTTAAAGTACATTCCTTTGGGTTCGTTAATTCATAATGTGGAATTAAAGGTTGGCCGCGGCGGACAGTTGATCAGATCTGCCGGAGCTTACGGCCAATTAATGGCAAAAGAAGAAAGTTATGCTCAAGTCCGTCTTCCGTCAGGTGAAGTGCGTAAAGTATTTATTGAGTGTATGGCTACCATTGGGCAGGTAGGAAATAATGATCATGAAAATATTAGTCTCGGTAAGGCTGGACGAAAGCGGTGGTTAGGGAAAAAACCACATAATCGCGGTGTAGTTATGAACCCGGTTGATCATCCGATGGGCGGTGGTGAAGGCAAGTCATCAGGCGGAAGACATCCCTGTACACCATGGGGTGTGCCGACAAAGGGTCACAAAACACGGAAAAACAAGAGTACGGATAAATATATTGTTAAGAGAAGGGGTTAAAGCGTGGCACGTTCGATCAAAAAAGGTCCATATATTGAAGAAAGGTTGCTTGCCAGGGTCAGAAAAATGGAGACCGAGAGCAGCAAGAATGTTATCAAGACTTGGTCGCGGCGCTCAACCATAACACCGGAACTAATTGGTTACACATTTGCCGTACATAATGGAAAAAAATTCATTCCGGTTTATGTGACAGAGAATATGGTAGGGCATAAGCTCGGTGAGTTTGCGCCGACGAGGATTTTTTATTCGCATTCAGGTGATCGGAAGACGAAAGTCCGCGCTTAGAACTTAAAACATGGCGGATACGTTTGGGGTTGATAAACATGGAAGCAAAAGCAGTTGCAAAATATATAAGAATGTCACCGCAGAAAGTCAGGCTGGTGGTTGATTTAGTAAGAGGGAAAAAGGTGCAGGAAGCACGCAATATACTTCTTTACACCAGAAAATATGCGGCAGGTATCGTTGCCAGTGTCCTGAAATCCGCTGTTGCCAATGCTGCCCAGAATCCTAACATTGATGAAAAAATTCTTTACGTTAAAGAAATCTTTGTGGATCAGGGACCGACATTAAAACGTTGGCGGGCAAGAGCACAAGGAAGAGCAGCGGGAATTAAAAAGAAAAGTTCACATATTACAGTTGTTTTGGACGAAATGTAAGGAGGTACGATATTGGGTCAGAAGGTTAACCCGGTAGGATTACGATTAGGCTACATTAAAAAGTGGCAATCAGTATGGTTCGCCGATAAAAAATATAGTGAGTTGTTGCATGAGGATTTGCAGATCAGAAAGTACCTCAAGAAAAAGCTGTATCATGCAGGAATTTCTAAGATTGAGATTGAACGGGCGGCTAATAAAGCCAAGGTAAATATTTACTCGGCCAGACCTGGTGTAATTATCGGGAAAAAGGGCTCCGAGATCGAGAAGCTGAAAGCTGAAATAGAGAAGTTTTCGCAGGCAGAAATTATCATTAATATTTTAGAAGTACGTAAACCGGAAGTCGATGCCCAACTTGTGGCGGAAAATGTTGCCATGCAATTGGAAAGAAGAGTTGCTTTCCGTCGCGCGATGAAAAAATGTGTCGGTTATGCTTTAAAATTTGGTGCTAAGGGAATTAAAATAGCCTGTTCCGGGAGATTAGGCGGCGCGGAAATGTCGCGGTCGGAATGGTATCGGGAAGGTCGCGTACCACTGCATACTTTGCGCGCTGACATTGATTATGGATTTATCGAAGCACATACGGCTTACGGATTGATAGGTGTTAAGGTTTTTATTTTCCATGGAGAAATTTTACCGACAAAGAATGAAAAAAAATAATGTTCTTCTCGCCTGCCGGTTTATTTATCCGGCTTATGCAGAGTAAAGAATTATGTGGTTGGGAACAACGGGAGTTTTAGCTTATGTTAATGCCGAAAAGGGTAAAATACAGAAAGTTGCAAAAAGGCCGAATGGGCGGCAAAGCAACAAGAGGAAGTTCGATCGCTTTTGGTGAATATGGATTGCAGGCGGCAGAATGCGGCTGGATCACTGCCAGACAAATCGAAGCCGCGCGTATCGCGATGACCCGTCATGTCAAACGTGGTGGTAAGATTTGGATCAGAGTATTTCCTCATAAATCAGTGACGAGTAAGCCCGCTGAAACCCGTATGGGTAAAGGAAAGGGCGCTCCCGAAGGATGGGTAGCCGTGGTAAAACCCGGTTCGGTTCTCTATGAAATGGAAGGTGTAACCAGAGAAGTCGCCAAAGAAGCATTTCGCCTGGCAGCGCATAAATTATCTATTGCCACTAAGTTTTTATCAAGGGAGATATCTGATGAAAATTAAAGAAATCAGAGCTCTTGAAATAAACGAGCTCAAGCAAAAGAGTGGTGAATTAATGGAAGAACTTTTCCGGTTGAAGATTCGACATGCATCCGGGCAGTTGGAATCAACAGTGATGCTGGGACGCTTCCGCAAGGATATAGCCCGTGTCAACACGGTGCTGAAGGAAAAGGAGGCCGCAAATTAACATGGCTGAGAAGGGGAATAAACGCACTATTAAGGGCGTAGTGATAAGTGGTAAAATGGACAAAACAATCGTGGTTAAAGCCGAACGTTTAGTAAAACATCCTGTTTTTCATAAGTATGTGCGCAAACACGTGAAATACAAAGCCCATGATGAGAAAAATCAGTGCAAGTTGGGAGATACCGTTCTGATTATTGAGGCGCGACCGTTGAGTAAAGAAAAACGCTGGCGGATGCTGGAAATTCTGGAGAAAGCAAAATAGACAGACTTGCCTTCAGGCAAGTAGTTTGATGGGGTTTTTTTATGATTCAGATGCAGACCATACTAAATGTTGC
>PLMV01000013.1 GCA_003141615.1 Syntrophaceae bacterium | reverse complement strand
AAAGCAATAGTATATAAAGTCCACCACATTTTGCACCAACCACTGATTGGCGATACCTCTACTAATATTGCTATACAAAAACAAATAACAAATAAACCTATTAATTTAACAGTATCAGAAAAAGGTAATTTAGATATTAACCAATAAATTAGATATTGCATCATGATATACTGTATAAACCACACCGGTGGATTGATGGAGGGAATCTCATTGAGATGGATACCTAATATACTAAGAAGAATTCTTGATAATGGATAACATAGATTAAGCAGAAAATAGTCCAAAAATATGAATAATACCAAAGTAACCCAAAGAGCTGGATACAAGTTTGATATTCTTTTTTTCCAGAAAATACTCCTTATATTATTAAATTGATATTTTTGATAAAGACCGTAGCCAGAAATAAAAAGAAATATTATTACAGCCCAATAGCCACCCCAATAAAAAAACATTTTCTGTTTCAAACATCCGGCAAAGTGACCGAAAATCAAGAAAAGAACTGCTATACCTCTTAATGAAGCCGTTGTAGGTGTGTCAAAAAAACTATTATTATTATTTTTACATGTAATTCCAATAAGAATAAGAATAATAGTGAAAATAATTCCAAATGTGAGAACTGGAGCTGCTAAATCTATCTGATAGGGATAAGTTACAAAATAGTCCATTTTACTTCATTGCCATTAATGTTTTATATTTTGAATTATAACAATTAATATCAGATGTTCAATTAATCAGATAATTTGGATATTATCTTAGCATTATTAATTATTTGTATAAAGAGAAAAACTATGGCCTCATTGATAACGGATTGAAATGTTGCATAAATGGGAAAAATAAGAAAAACAACATTACAGGAAGGAAGAAATAAAATTTCACCTAACAATATCTAATCCTATCCTTCAGAATTATAGAATACACCTACTACGTTTCAGTAGGGTGCAGTTTTTAGAATTGAGGATTACCATTTGTAATCTGTTTTTAGAACCGCCCCTCTGAATCAACAGCAATTTTCCTTGACTTTAGCCATTTCTAACAATTTGCAGTTTCCTAATTTACACGCTTTTGTGTATCAAACCAGCCAAGATTGTTGTTGCCCTGACTTAAATAAACTTTTCCCAGTTGTTGCAGGTACCGACATAAGGGATATTGCTAATGAAAGAATAGTCCAATGCCAGTTCATTCTCTCCTTAAAAGGCCAGTTATCCCTGCTATGAATGACTGAAAATCAAGTTCTTTTAAAGAACGAATAAGGTAGTATTCGTTAAAAGGTTTGTCATCCGTAACGCGACCGTCGGAAAGCATCGTAAACAAAGCAGGTTCTACTTTTCCCTTGAGTAATTCGTTCCAAATCTCTGTTAATCTCGCTTCTGAATTCATTTCCCACTCCAGGCGATCCTTTCTAGCGGCTTCCGGCATGCGTAATATGGCCTCTGTCGCTGTAGGCACATTGATAGGGCTCATGGATGCAAGATAATGATAACCCCAACCCGCGACTGACCGATACATCAGGACGTAGGGAAACGAGCGCATCAGAGATGTTGTAACAGCCGCCAATGTAGAGGAATCCTGCTTTTCCGGAAACCATTGCTGCAGGATGCCGTTTGGCTTCAGTCTTGTCCGGATCAAGGAATAGAATTCTTCTGAGTAAAGAAGACTAGAACCTGCAGCCCGTATGGGTGGCGGTGGATCAATAGTGATCACGTCGAACTTTTTCTCAGTTCGTCTCAGGTACCGCCTTCCATCGTCAATAATAATTCTCACGTTCGGCTGGGAAAGAACGCTATCTGCATCCTTATGGTAATATCCAAAGGCTTCCTTTACACTCGGCACCAGTTCCACAACTGTCACATCAATTCCCCAACTGGCCAGAGAACGCAATGTTGTTCCCATGCCCAGGCATATCCCCAGTGCGTTTTCTGGTTTATGATTAAGGAAAGCCAGCGGCATATGGGCCATATCCTTCGTGATGGGCGTCAATATAGTCATTCCAATGCCGTTTACCAGAAGCCTCTTCTGGAATCCATTTCCGTAGGAAACTACTGTGGCCGTGTAATCATGGCGTATGACACCATTTATTTCTTTGAAACCCTCCTCATAGGAAATTGATACAAAAAGAGAGCAACAAAGAACCGTTGCCAGGACAGATGTAAGGACAACACGCCAAATCGGCCTGGATCCGAGAACACCCCAATGCCTTATAAAAAGCCAGAGAATGGGTAACGTAAGAATAATGATCGATATCCTGGAACCGAAAAACGGCAACAATAAATACGAAGCAAATAGAGGACCGAGAACACAACCGGCAATGTTAATCGCATAGACCTTACCCACTTTTTCCGAATCTCCACCTGAATATTCGTCGATCAGTTTGGGGGTAAGATACCCGAGAAGAAAACAGAATGGAAAGATATTCAAGACAGGTAATCTGCTCAGAAATGGCACTCTCCAGTCAGTAAACACAACGGGAAGAAATGCCGAAATGGCCAGCAGAGCGACAACAAGAGGGATCCCCCATGTAGGGTTCTTATCCCGGTGACGGCGATAAAGATATGAACCTATACAGGTTGCCAAAAGGTATGTAAAAAGGAGTGCCGCAAATGAATAAATTAAGGTTCCTAATGCCGGTGTAAATGCGCGTGTCCAGATGACTTCCATTCCCATGGAGCTGAAACCGGTAATAAACAAAATTGTTCTTGTCATGTACGGTATCGAAGATTTCTCAAGGGTTGTCCCGAGTTGATGTTTCTCCTCAAATATCTTTAAAGGGTCGAGGATGCTTGATATATGGTTATTACGAAAACTTATACCCAGCAATACAGCCAAGAGGGCAACTGTAAAGTTCATGAAGGCCGCTATAAATAATGTATGTTGAAAGCCAAATATCTCAATCAAAAAGAGGGCCGTAAATAAAGTTCCTGTCATGGCACCTATCACATTGGCAAGATAGAGGAAGCTAAAGCCATTTTTCTCCTCCTGATAGTGTTCCTCTAAGAATGCCATCATAAAAGGGTATGTTGCCCCCATAAAAATACACCAAGGAAGCATAGCAACTGCTATTACAAGACCCGAAAATAGGAGATATGTAAACGATCCCGTATTCCCCATTGGTAAAAGAAAGCGATCACTATACAAGAACAGATATGGAATAGATATGCCCCCGAGCCCGATCATGAACTCCGCTACTGCGTAAAGATAGATAGCAGAAACAGAAAGTTTCCTGGTAATCGTCTTTATCCATTTACCCCCTGCCCATGAACCTAAAAAAAGGCCAAGCATAAAAACGGATACAACAACTGATATGATGGGTGTGATGACACCAAAAATAGAGAAGGCCTTCCGGAGCCACACAATCTGGTAGGCTAAACCACAAAAACCGGATAAACAGAACATGAGGAAAAGAATGAGTTTATGTCGCTTATTCATAGACAGGCATCTTTTGATAAGATTTTTTTAAGAGGTGGCACAATATCACAATCATTAATGTTTGTAATATTGCATAATCTTCAGAACTCGTCAATTAATACTTACAGAAAGAAAGATTTACAGTCGATCTTTACACCAGATGCCAAGAAAACTTCGTCCTACGTAATTAACCTTATTTTTCATTTTTCTACACAATGAGGGAAATGAACGGTTATATACTCAAACCGATTATACCCTACCCCCTATAATGATTATTTCTGAAAAATTAGTGCGTGATTAACCATCCGGTTATCGTCCATAAGTCCGTAGAGATTGACCATACTCGGGGGGACTTGATAGGCAAGGCCGCGATTTTTAAAAACCACCTTTTTTAACGTTGAGGGTTGAAATAAGGTTGGAAAATATTTAGTACAGAAAATATACCACATTCAGAGTTAGAGTTATATTAATTTTTAATTATTACAGTTGAAAGCTTACACAAATCACAAATGGCAGTGCGCAGTGCTATTTTTAGCGTTTGCGGATTTTATTTG
>PLMV01000215.1 GCA_003141615.1 Syntrophaceae bacterium | reverse complement strand
GACAGCCGCGGCTATACTGCAAAATAAGCTTATGATTGCAGCTGGAACAGGCCTACAGTTTCAGCCTGTTCCAGCTGCAATATTATTCAGTGTCTGTGATAATGAGTTGGTTTTTCAAAACTGATCATTGAGTTTTCTATTGACAACTTCCTGAAAGTGGTAAATCGTCAACCTCGACAAAGATGCTGGACTTCAACCGTAATAAACATAATTAACGCCCGATGACAAACATCGGCAATGCACCGTACCTTTTGTTTCCAATATTTAATTGACATACAAGACCGCGTTTCTTATAGTTCAGCCATACAGAAGCAATATCTTATCAAAGACTCGAAATTCAATGGAGGCAACAATAATGAAAAATATTCTTTTTAAGATGCTTTGTTTGTTTTATGTTGTAGTTGTTGGTTCGATTGCTTATGCTGCGGCTCCCGGATATCATGTAATCAAAAAGATTCAGATTGGCGGTGAAGGCGGGTGGGATTATCCGTCTATAGACAGCGAAGCTCGCCGGTTATATATTTCCAGAAGTACTCATGTTATTGTGATAGATATTAATGCAGATAAGATTGTTGGAGATATTCCGGATATGCCGGGTGTTCACGGCATTGCGATTGCGTCTGAGCTTGGCCGCGGTTTTATCAGCTGTGGCAAGTCGAATACTGCTGCTATCTTTGATTTGAAAACTCTGAAAATCATCGGACAGGTAAAGACCGGAACCAATCCGGATGCTATTTTGTATGAACCTGCTTATAAGAAAGTATATACATTCAACGGCAAAAGCAATGATGCTACGGTATTCGATGCAGTCTCAGGAAAGATTAATGCTACAATTGCTCTTGGCGGCAAGCCGGAATTTGCTGCGGCTGATAAAAAGGGAAAAGTGTATGTTAACATCGAAGACACCGCCGAGGTCGCCGAAATTGACGGTAAGAGTCTCTCTGTATCAAGAAGGTTTTCATTGAAACCCGGCGAGGAGCCAACAGGTCTGGGTCTGGATAAAGAACATCACCGTGTCTTTTCGGGATGTCACAACAAAGTTATGACAGTTCTCGATTTAAACAAAGGAAAAGTAATTGCTGCGGTGCCGATCGGTTCCGGTGTTGATGGCAATGGTTTTGACCAGGAAACCGGTCTTGCGTTTAGTGCAAACGGTGAAGGTACTTTAACAGTTGTAAAGGAATCAGCTCTGGGCAAGTTTGAAGTGGCTGAAACAGTACCAACTCAGCGTGGAGCTCGTACTATGGCAATAGATGCCAAGACCCATAAAATCTATTTGCCCGCTGCGGAATTTGCTCCGGCACTGGAACCAACAAGCGAAAACCCGAAGCCAAGACCAACTCAAATTAAGGACACTTTTGTAGTTTTAGTAATTGGAAAATAAGATTGAGGGAAACATTTGCAGCTTATTTGACAGCGAATGAAGAAACGACTACACAGATGGAGAGAGCGATTACAACAGTTTGGCGCTTTTAAAAAATATTAGTTTATTCCCCTGTGGCAGAGACCACAGCGTGAAATTATTATGTATTTTTTTATTGATAGCTTCCGGTACTGTTGATCTTCTGATTCAGACAACCCCTAGTACACTTCACTCGGTAAACGCTAAGAAAATTACAGAACTCTGACTCAAAATGTGTTACAAGTTCTGGAGGCAGGTCACAATTGTGTGCCGACAAGAAAAAATAAAGGAAGTAGAAATGAAGTCGACCGATAAACAGCACCGTTCTATTCTACAGAGAATCGCCCAAAAAGTAATGCTTGAGAAAGGCTTGCTCCCAGAGTTTTCCGGTGATGCACTTGCTGAACTGGAAAAGATTCTTACTCCTGCAACAATTGACGATGAACAGGTTCGTGACCTTAGGAACCTGTTATGGGCTTCAATTGATAATGATGATTCACGTGACTTGGATCAGCTCACGGTTGCCGAAATGATGCCAGGAAATGAAGTAAAGGTTCTTGTTGCAGTAGCTGATGTCGACTCGATCGTTAAGAGCAAATCAGCGATTGATGATTATGCACAACACAATACAACCTCTGTATATACAGCTGCTGAGATATTCCCGATGCTTCCCGAAAAACTTTCTACCAACCTCACATCATTGAACTTTAATGAGGATCGACCGGCAATCGTCATCGAGATGGTGATTGGTTTAGACGGTTCTCTGAAAGCGTCGGATATCTATAAGGCCCATGTTCGCAATCATGCAAAACTCGCGTATAATAGTGTTGCCGAGTGGCTGGAAGGGAAAGAAATTGTGCCTGAGGCTATTACTGCCGTAAATGGACTTGCTGATAATTTGCTCATGCAGGATAAGGTAGCTCAAAGCATGAAAAGCCTCCGGCACACTCACGGAGCTCTGAGTCTTGAAACCATTGAGACGAAACCGATATTTAAAGGAGATGAAATCCGTGATCTCGAAGAAGAAAAAAAGAACCGAGCAAAGGACATTATTGAGGATTTCATGATAGGGGCAAACGGTGTGACCGCACGGTATCTCTCATCAAAAAAAATCCCTTCTATACGCCGTGTAGTCCGCACTCCAAAAAGATGGGAACGAATTGTCGAACTTGCTGATGAACATGGGTTCAAGCTTCCTCATGATCCGGATGCAAAAGCACTGGACGAGTTTTTGATAAAAGAGAAAGAAACAGATCCTTTAAGATTTCCCGACCTATCACTCTCAGTTATCAAACTGATGGGAGCAGGTGAATACGTTGCAGAACTTCCGGGAGACACTTCTCCGGGACACTTTGGTCTTGCTGTCCGAGACTACACGCATTCTACGGCCCCTAATCGTCGTTATATCGATCTTATCACAGAACGCTTATTGAAGGCAGCCATAGAAGGAAAAACTTTGTCATATAGCAATAATGAACTAGAAGTTCTGGCTAAGCATTGCACAGAGGGGGAAGATGCTGCCAACAAAGTGGAACGACAAGTCAGCAAATCGGCAGCGGCAATTCTGTTAGAATCAAGGATTGGTGAAAGTTTCGATGCGATTGTAACCGGCGCGGCTTCCAAGGGCACGTGGGTCCGTATTCTCCATCCTCCCATCGAAGGAAAACTGGTATATGGTTTCGAAGGCATAGACGTGGGCCACAGGATTCGAGTGCAGCTGATACACACCGATGTGGAGCAGGGGTTCATAGATTTCAAGAGAATTGGCTGATCAATTCAGCAGATGTTGGGTTTAGGAAATATCAATTTTATATGCCAAATAGTTTATTATGGATTATAGGTGCCTTCCTGGACTACACAAAAATCCAAACTCAACAAAGATGCAAGACTCCAACTCGTAATAAACACAATTCATACTCGGCGACAAACATCGGCAGCGCAGTTGTGCGCCTGATTGACGAAAATAAAAATAATCCTGATCTGGTGAAAATCGTTTTCGGTTATGCCAGTGAAATAAAGAAAGCCTTGCGCTGAAACTCGCTAAGAACGAGCTTAGCGAAGTTCGAAGCGTAAGTTGAATTGTCCCTTGTGCGAAGCACATAGGGATATCCCCCACTACCGTCACACCGGTCGTAGATGACCCCAAGTGACCTTTAGGTTATTCAGGTTACGCAGGCCGGTGTCCAGTATATAAGAGAACTCATCCTCTGTCATTGCCTGGCTTGACCAGGCAATCCAGAAATAAAATTGTCATGTCGAACCGCAACGAGACATCTTTTTTTCACCCTTTATCCTTACGCATTTAATAGTTGCATTGTTTTTTAGAAAATGTATGATCGTGAAACTCAAGGTTCAAAAACGAAGATATCGCTCTTCACAGTATCCAAAAATTTATCTTGCTAAATATATAAAAACTTATATAATCGATATGCGTTCATGAAGCTATTAAAATTCGTCGGCTCTAGTTTGGATGATCTGCGGGATTTCCCGGAAGAAGCACTTGGAAAGTAATTTATGAAAAAATCCATTGTAGAATCATCGGGCAATATATTTGTTGATTTGGGTTACTCACAAGATGAGGCCGCAATTTTGCAGATGCGAGCCGATTTGATGGCCGATCTTCGAAAATTTATTAAAACCAGGAAACTTACCCAGGCCGCGGCGGCAAAGATTCTCGGCGTTAGTCAATCACGGGTTTCCGATTTGATTACCGGCAAATGGGAAAAGTTCAGTCTTGAAATGCTGATCACGCTTGTCACAAAAGCCGGTATGCACGTTAAGCTGATGATAGCCGCATAGTGTATGATGTGGGGAAAAACTGATGTTTCAAGAGATGACCGCAGGCTTGTCCTATTGTTATGCCTGGTGAACAAGGGCATGGTTTGTGATAGTTAGTTTTTTATTTACGTATTATTATCCAACTTATCTGAAGGTTGAATTTCATTTAATATGGATCTGAAACTTAATTCATTGCTTGCACAAGGATATAAAAGTAGTTCTCAAATTGCGCGAGTATTAACTGAAGGATGGGTGAAGCAAAATTCCTATTGCCCCTCTTGTGGCAACAATATCTTAAATAAATTTGAAAACAATGCGCCTGTTGCTGATTTCATTTGTGTTAAATGTAATTCAGAGTATGAATTAAAAAGTAAAAACAGCGCATTAACTTTGAAAATTGTTGACGGTGCCTATGAAACGATGATTCAAAGAATTAATGCTGATAACAATCCACATTTTTTCTTTTTAAATTATTCAAATAAAACTTTTGAAGTCCAAAATTTTCTTGTTATTCCTAAATATTACTTTATCAATGACATAATTGAAAAAAGAAATCCATTAAGGCAAAATGCACGTCGGGCAGGTTGGATTGGTTGCAATATATTGCTGAATAATATACCAGTATTAGGTAAAATATTTATAATAAAAAACAGTATCATAGAGAATAGGAACAAGGTCTTGGAAAGATGGGCTAAAACATCTTTTCTGGCAAAACAAAACAAGGAATCACGAGGATGGACAATTGAAGTATTGAAAATTGTTGATTCAATTAAAAATAAAAACTTTAAGCTTCAAGACGTTTATGCTTTCGAAAACATCCTAAAAGAAAAATTTCCGAGCAACAACTTTATAAAGGACAAAATAAGGCAACAATTACAAGTCATCAGAGATAAAGGTCTCATTGAATTTAAAGGAAATGGTTTATATCAGAAAATTTAATCGTAATTTTGTAGTTCTTCTTTCCAAAATTCATCTATTGACCCGTCACTGAATTTAACCCCAATCATCGGGTCAGTAGGAAAAGTTTGGCCACATCCGCAATCATATTCAAAATAAATTATGTCACCTACCTTATCAACGAACTTCACGTTAAAAGTGTCATCGTTGTTTGGATTGTTTAGGACTTTAACTTTCTGACCGATCTTGTATGGTGCACCATCGATATCATAGCCACACTTATTTCCTTCGCTTGCGACGAAGAAGAAATTATAATCCAACAAGATACCCCGCTGCTTGCGGCGGGGAGTTTCATTTGATCTTGCGGCCAATATTGATGGCGATTTTATATTTGAGATGAAATCGTCAAATGAAGATAATGTGCGCGATCAGGTAAGAAAGGGATTGAGCCAACTTTATGAGTATCTCTATCTTCAGAATAAGCCAAAGGCGACCTTGGTCCTAGTTCTAGAGAAGCCAATCAATGCCACAAATAAATGGATGATTGATTATCTGGAAAATGATCGTGATGTATTATTGGTTTGGGATGGTAGTGATAAGCTTTATTCAACATCCGAAACAAAAGCAAAATTAGAATTCTTGAAAACAATAGCCGTGCATTAAATAAACAATGAGATGAACTATTTCAGCGATGGGTGCTAATCATAAGGGGATAAACGGAATGGACATTTAATTCATCCGATGAACGAAAGGGATCGGTTCTATTTAATTCAGAGGCTGTAAATGACCATAACTGTTATAACCGAAAAAGATAAACAAATGGCTCAGCGTTGCGTCACTTGCCCGGTATGCACGCATACCAGGTAGAAACAACGCGGAATCGCCTATTGGTTTGTCAAGAATATTGAGAATGGCTTATGTCCATACTGCGCGGCATATGAGAGGGTTTACGGTAAAAAGGCCCATGAGGCTTAAGGAAAAACTGGGATCAAATCTTTTTTTGTCAATTGCAATCGATGAACCACGCAAACCATTGCCAGATGTGGATTCCACCGGCATACCCATGCATTCGCCGGGCTTCGCTGCCGGGTAATGACAGATAAAAAAATCCCCCTCAATCCCCCTTTAGGAAAGGGGGAAGAAGAAATGGATTGCCGCGTCCCGACGTGTCGGGACTCGCAATGACACAGGGGATGAAGGTGTCTCACTTTTATGTCCTTTTTCATCTTTATTTTCATTGACAAGGTTCGTCTGTCTCTTTAACATACGTTTATATGATCCAGCAGCCACCTAAATATTGGGGTNNCCCAATTCAAAAGTCCTATTATCCTGACCTTGATTTTCGCAGCAGGGCTCTCTGCTTTTCTTCATGACCCGGCAGATGCCATTATTATCATTGCCATCGTTTTAATCAGCGGCCTTCTGGGATTCTGGCAGGAAAAGGGCGCCGTTGATGCTCTGGAAAAGATGCTGGCGATAGTCAAGATCAAGACCACTGTATTGCGAGACGGGAAAGAGCAAGATATTGCGCTGGAAGATGTTGTCCCGGGTGACGTCGTTATATTGAATGCCGGGGATGCGATTCCCGCCGACAGCCTGATTCTGGAATCCACAGATCTCTTCGTGGATGAGGCAACCCTGACAGGTGAAAGCTTCCCTGTCGAAAAAAATGCCGGTCTTCTGCCTACGGAAACACCTCTCAGCAAACGCACCAACAGTCTTTTTATGGGAACCCATGTTATCAGCGGTACAGCCAAGACTGTTGTGATTTTCACGGGAAAGCAGGCGGAGTTCGGTAAAATCTCCGAGAAGTTAAAACTGAGACCTCAAGAGACCGAGTTTGAGCATGGCATCCGGCGGTTCGGTTATTTACTGCTCGAAGTAACCCTGTTGCTTGTCATTGCCGTTTTTGCCATAAATGTCTTTTTTCACCGGCCTGTTCTCGAATCCTTCCTTTTTTCTCTGGCCCTCGCTGTCGGACTGACACCGCAGTTGCTGCCGGCCATTATCAGCATCAATCTGGCTCACGGCGCTAAAATAATGGCTCAGCAAAAGGTCATTGTAAAGCGGCTCGCCTCCATAGAAAACTTCGGGAGTATGAATGTTCTATGCTCAGATAAAACGGGAACTCTGACTGAAGGGATAGTACGTCTGCATTCCACGATAGACATCGACGGCAATCCCAGTGATCGGGTTTTCTTTCATGCCTATCTGAACTCTTTC
The DNA here is from genome assembly GCA_003141615.1 of Syntrophaceae bacterium. Lineage (GTDB taxonomy): Bacteria > Desulfobacterota > Syntrophia > Syntrophales > Smithellaceae > Smithella. The sequence continues at coordinate 2,102 of PLMV01000215.1, read as the reverse complement.
TATGAAAAAGGTTTTTCCAATCCTATCGATGAAGCGATCCGTTCTTATAAGCAGCAGGATATTTCCGGTTATGAAAAAGTTGACGAGGTCCCCTATGATTTCATCCGTAAGCGATTGAGTATCATGATCAAAAAGGATGGCCGGTATTTCATGGTTACGAAAGGCGCTCTCTCGAATGTGCTCGCTGTCTGTCCTTTTGCGGAAAACAAGGCCGGGGATAAGATAGATACAACCACAGTGGGGCAAATGATCCAGCATAAGTTTGAGGACTTTAGTAACCAGGGCTTCCGCGTGCTTGGCGTTGCCATGCGGGATATGGAAACAGAGTCCGTCATCAATAAAGATTCCGAGCGGGATATGACATTCCTCGGTTTCCTGCTTTTCTTCGATCCGCCTAAAAAAGGAGTTTTGGAAACTATTAATCGCCTCAAGCAACTTGGTGTTTCCCTGAAAATTATCACAGGAGATAACCGCCTCGCCGCCGCCAAGATAAGTCAGGATGTGGGAAAGCCTGATGCCAAAATCCTCACCGGCACCGAACTGCGTGAAATAAGTGACGCCGCTCTATTGCAAAAAGTAACCCAAACGGACATCTTCGCGGAAGTAGAGCCTAATCAAAAAGAACGCATTATCATTGCGCTCAGGAAAGCCGGATATGTTGTGGGTTATATCGGAGACGGCATCAATGATGTTTCCGCCCTCCATGCCTCGGATGTGAGTATCTCTGTTGATACTGCAGTGGATGTGGCCAAAGAATCGGCCGATATCGTGCTTTTGGAAAAGAATCTGGAGGTGCTCGTGCAAGGTGTCCATCAAGGAAGGACTACATTGGCCAATACTATGAAGTACGTCTTTATGGCTACCAGCGCNNTGATGACTGATTTTCCGGAAATGACCATTGCCACGGATCGGACAGACGTCGAAATGGTAAATCAACCGAGACGGTGGAATATTTCTTTTATTAAAAAATTCATGATCACATTCGGCTTGATCAGCTCGGTTTTTGATTATCTAACCTTTGGTGTTCTGTTGTTCATCCTTCACGCTTCACCGGCGCAATTCAGAACAGGATGGTTCATGGAATCTGTTATTTCCGCATCAATTATTGTGCTTGTCATTCGCAGCAGAAGACCATTCTTCAAGAGCCGGCCGGGAAAATACCTATTCATCGCCACAATTGCTATTGTTATTGCTACGCTCATCTTCCCTTTTACACCTATCGGGAAGATATTTGATTTTGTACAACTGCCCATGTCGTTTCTTATGATACTGGGAATTATTATGGCGCTTTATATCTTAACGGCGGAACTGGTAAAAAATATATTCTATAAAAAGGTAAATTATTAGGAATAGTATTACATAGCTGCTTGTTGGCACCCTTTCAAAATATCCCTCAATATGCTGAGGTTCCACCAAATATTGAGGGCAAACGGGTCTTTTCATACTTTTCTCCGGTTCTCTCCTGTTAATCCAACCACCTGTCATTAAAGGATGAATCCAAACTTCTGATTTCCCTTCGGCTATTGGCCTACTATTTGCTGTTACTATTTATATGATCCTTTTAATTATACGTATAAATCACCGGTATGAACCCCAAAGCAAGCTTTGGAAACGTTTAGCAGCAAGCTGGTGGGTATTATACCCTCCGCTTCGCGGGATAATTCGACCTGCAAGCTTCAGGGCACTCTGTTTCTGAAGCTTGGGGTCTCATTACAACTCACCAATTCCGACGTGTGACCTTTAGGTTATGCGCTTCGCTTTCGGAATTGGAGTTTAACGAATAAATTACAAAAAATATAGAGGAGAAAAGTATGGATGAAATATTTATAAAAAAAGTGCGGGCTGCGGCAGTGGCTGGATGGTGGACTGTGTTAATCTTCTATTGTATTCTGATGATCCAATGGCTTGCTTATTGGCTGATCATGAACAGACAGCCCGAAGGAATGCTTTGCCTCTGGGGTAAAGGCTTTACCTGGGCGGAAATTCGTACTATCTGGCTGTGGGCAATGGTGGCATTTAAACTCTGCTTCGGAATGATACTATTTGTCGTCATATGGCTGACACTTTGGGCAAGACAATTGGCAAAAAAATAGAACTGGAAG
>PLMV01000110.1 GCA_003141615.1 Syntrophaceae bacterium | reverse complement strand
TTACACAGCCAACATCGGGAAGCCTGTCAATAAAGGGCCTTCCAAGCACAAATGCAGCAAGCCGCACATCAATCGGTTATCTGGCTGAGAACAATCATATTCCTCCATATCTTTCCGGATGGCAGTATCTGCAACGCTGTGCAGAACTATTGGATATAAACCGATCCGATGCGATGGATCAGTGCAGGCGTATCGTCGAGCTTATCGGCATGCAAGGCAGGGAAGACACAAAAGTGAACACCTATTCCAAAGGCATGATTCAACGGTTTGGACTCGGTGCTGCACTCATCGGAAATCCGAAGCTGTTAATTCTCGATGAACCCACCGCCGGCCTTGATCCCATCGGGATCAGAGAAATACGCCAACTTTTAGAATCGCTTAAAGATCAAGGGCTGACTATCTTCCTGAATTCACATTTGCTGTCGGAAGTTGAAAAAATATGCGATAACGCCGCCATTATTAATCGCGGCAGGCTTCTGGTGAAGGACAAAATTTCCGCTCTGGTCAAGGATGGCGATACGCTGGAAGATGTGTTTGTAAGGTTGGTGAAAGGTTGATATGAAAATACCGAAAGCATTTTCTTCCATCATCAAAATTGCGAAATATACTCTGACGGATGAAGTACGGCAGAAGAGCTTCGTCGTTATGTTCGTTATCTGTGCCATATTCATATTTCTCATTCGCGGTTGTTATCAAGGCAATTACATGGTGAACGGGCAGGCGCTCGATGCTGAAACCGTTATCCGGCTGGTGTCAAAAGTGACTTTCCACTTTATTGCCGCCGGTGTAATGCTTCTTGCGGCTTTGCTTTCTATGCGCGTATTCAGACGCGATCGGGATGATGGAATGCAATCGTGTATATTGTCAAAACCGATAGACCGGTGGCAGTATGTTGCAGGTAATATCCTCGGTTTGTGGGCTTTATCGATCACTTTCATGTTCATTCTGCATAGTATTGTGTTCATAACTACATCCGTAAACTTGAAGATTGTTATGCCGGAATACCTCATTGCCTCACTGCTATGCTCTTTCAACCTGCTCTTTGTGGTTGTTGCCGTGCTCCTTTTATCGCTTCTGATGCCCGACATAGTCGCTTTTCTTTGTGTTATAGGCATCGGTATCATTGGTTTTGTAGCCGACGGGCTATTTGCTATCAGCCATAGCCAGATGGCGCAGGTGATGATACAGCAACCGGGCTCGCAGTCGGACTTGACAGGGTGGAACGTTGTCTACTATTTATGGCCGAAACTTTCAGGCACACAACAGTTTGCGTCTTCGTTTATTGGCAGCGAAGAGTTCCAGGGATTTGTATCTATATATCCGCTCATCAATGTCTTTATCTACGTCCTTGTCCTTGGCGCGTTGCTATTTTGGCGTTTCAGGAATGAAGATATAATTTAGTCAGCACGATAATTCTTGCCCGACGACAAACATCAGTCTACCATTCCATATAGTTTGCGGTCTATATTTCATTAACATACAAAACCGAAATTATTATAGTTCACCCAATCAGAAGCAATGTCTTATCAAAGACTCGAAATTCAATGGAGGCAACAATAATGAAAAATACTCTTTTTAAGGCGCTTTGTTTGTTTTATGTTGTAGTTGTTAGTTCGGTTGCTTATGCTGCGGCTCCCGGATATCATGTAATCAAAAAGATTCAGCTTGGCGGTGAAGGCGGGTGGGATTATCTGTCTATAGACAGCGAAGCGCGCCGACTATATGTTTCCAGGAGTACTCATGTTATTGTGATAGATATTGACGCAGATAAGATTGTTGGCGATATTCCGGATATGCCGGGTGTTCACGGCATTGCAATTGCGTCTGAGCTTGGCCGCGGCTTTATCAGCTGTGGAAAATCGAATACTGCTGTTATCTTTGATTTGAAAACTCTGAAAATCATCGGACAGGTAAAGACCGGAACCAATCCGGATGTTATTTTGTATGAACCTGCTTATAAGAAAGTATATACATTCAATGGCAAAAGTAATGATGCTACTGTATTCGATGCAGTCTCAGGAAAGATTAAAGCTACAATTGCTCTTGGCGGCAAGCCGGAATTTGCTGCGGCTGATAAAAAGGGAAAGGTGTACGTTAATATCGAAGACACCGCCGAGGTCGCCGAAATTGACGGCAAGAGTCTTTCTGTATCAAGAAGGTTTTCATTGAAACCCGGCGAAGAGCCAACAGGTTTGGGTCTGGATAAAGAACATCACCGTGTATTTTCGGGATGTCACAACAAAGTTATGACAGTGCTTGATTTGAACGAAGGAAAAGTTATTGCTGCGGTGCCGATCGGTTCAGGTGTTGATGGTAATGGTTTTGACCAGGAAACCGGTCTTGCGTTTAGTTCAAACGGCGAAGGTACTTTAACAGTTGTAAAAGAGTCAACTCCGGGCAAGTTTGAAGTGGCTGAAACAATACCAACTCAACGCGGAGCTCGTACTATGGCAATAGATGCCAAGACCCATAATATCTATTTGCCCGCTGCGGAATTTGCTCCGGCATTGGGACCAACAGTAGAAAACCCGAAGCCAAGACCAACTCAAATTAAAGACACTTTTGTAGTTTTAGTAATTGGTAAATAAGATTGAGAGAAACATTTGCAGAGGGTTCAAAGATTCCAAAATAGCCAAGTTCTTTTGGAATCGCTCTTTGAAAACTATGGCAATCAAAAAATCATAACTCTATAGTTGCGGAAAACGTAATTAGCCATCCAGCAAAACCATTATTCATTATACGGAGCAAACCATGATAGAAAAACTTTTTCCTCATACACATCATGTTGAAGAAACACTTCGCCGGTCTATTGTAAAAACCGTTAGTTACAGAGTGGCTATTTTAATTCTCGATTTTGCCTTTATTTATCTATTTACTGGACAACTAAAGGTAGCATTGGGTTTTATGATTGTGAGCAATATCTACACTACACTTGGTTATTTTTTTCATGAGAGAATTTGGGATAAAATAATGTGGGGCAAAATAATTTTTAAAAAAGTTGATGAATAATTAACTGATTCAATTTCAAGAGACAAATGTCATACGCTAACAACAGCTCATACGCAATGCTGGTTTGGATAAATGTGCGTACTCTTAGCTGCTTATCATCTGGTCATGCGTTCAACTGGTCATGCGTTCAACGTCTGGATATGCCCGTATCGGCCTAAAGCGAAGGCGGCACAGGCAGGGCTGACCCCAGTGTCACCATATCGAAGAGAACGTTGACGCTCTCGCTCACGAACGGGGCATACTGGTCCCGGGCTTTCTTCTTAAGCTCGGTCGGCGTCTCCATCTTCTTGCTACCGTTTTCCTTCTCCATGTCCTTGCGTAAGTCGGAGAGCCTTATCACGCCCTTCTTGCCGGCGGCTTCTTTGTTGTTCTTGATGATCTCAGCGAACTTCGCGTTTTTGGCGACCCGGGCCTTAGACCTTGCTGCCAGCTCCGCGAGCAGTGGATGCTCCACAGGCTTCCAGAGCGGCGCGTTGTTTTCTGGCACGCCGAGGAAGGGCGTGATCTCCTGGGCCGGAAGCGGATAATCCAGCGCCGTTTCTCCAACATCTTCGAGAATGAACCAGATAGGCAGCCGCACATCCGCTGCTACGCCCAACTTCTGTGTAGACTTGCCACCTGGCAGGAAGTACAGCGCCGTGGTGACTGTTATGCCGCCCAGATCCAAGGGCAGGGGCATCAGTGCCTGCACGGACCCCTTGCCGAAGGTATGGTCCGACCCGACGATCACCGCGCGATGGTAGTCTTTGAGAGCACCCGCTACGATTTCACTGGCCGATGCGCTCAGGCGGCTCGTCAGCACGACGAGGGGGCCCGTATAGACCGCGCGGGGGTCTTCCGCGGGGAACGTAATCACCTTGTGCTTGTCACCTTCTGTCTCCGATGCGGCCGAACCATTGGCGAGAATAGTCACCTGCTTGCTGTTGTCCTTGGTCGCCACGATTCCACCCTTGTCAAGAAAAAGGCCGGCAAGTCGCACCGCCTCCCCGAGCAGGCCCCCTCCGTTGCGGGACAGATCCAGTACGATCCCATCGACATGCTGGCGTTTGGCCTCCGCGAGAAGATTTTTCACGTCTTCATAGCAGGACGTGTTTTCCTTCTCGTCACCATAGAAGGAAGGAAGATCGATCACACCAAAGTGGTACTGCCTGCCGCCCACTGTCCGTGTCTTGTAGTCGACCTTGGCCTTCTGTTCCTTGATGTCGATCTTGTCGCGCATGATCGTGACGTCGAAGCGATTCGTGTGTTCTGCCTGTCGCAGGATTGTCAGGGTTACCATCGTGCCTTTATTGCCGCGGATCATCTTGATAACGTTGTGTATGTCCATGTCGATGACGTTAACGGGCTTTTCCCCCTCCTGGGCCACGGCAATGATCTTGTCCTTCGGCTTCAGCATGCCCGAGCGCTCGGCGCCTCCTCCGGGAATCAACTCCTCAATGACGGTAAAGCCATTGTCGCTGCTGAGGGAGGCCCCGATCCCCTCCAGGGAAAGCTGCATCTGAATCTGGAGGTCCTCAAGGTTTTCGGGGGACAGATATTTCGTGTGCGGATCCAAGGCTAGGGCGAAAGCCTCGGCGGAGCTCGTAATGAGTTTTTCGGGATTGCGCTCGACTACCCGCATAGTCTGCAGTGCATAGTGGTGAATCTGCTGCTTCTTGGCTTCCGCCAAGTCGACGCCTGCCAGCAGGGCGTTTTCGATCTGGAATTGCACGACCTTTCTCAGGAGCTCATGCTTTTCCGTCGTCGTCTTCAGATAGGGGTGCTTGTCCACGTTGATATTCAGCTCCACCGTCTCGTCGAGTCGATAGCCCGGCCCCAAAATCTTTTTGACAATGGCCTCGTTCTCCCGCGCCCGCGCGACGAGCACGTCGTAAACTTGCTGAAGCGCCGCACAGTCGCCCGCTTGCATGCTTGCAAACACAACTCGCAGAGCCGGCCTTAGTCTTTCCAAATCGGACTCATACAGAAGCGTTTTAGAGGGGTCAAGCCTCTTGATCATCTGGTCGACGGCGTGAGTGTTGATCTCCCCGGTCATATTCTTCGTTGCGTAGTGGTTGGCTAGGAACCCTTCCATCAGCATAGGTAGGCGGCTGCAGGTAAGGTTTTCGGCCACTGAGGAAACGGGCAACAGCAGGATCAGCAAAAGAAGCAGCAGCTTCTGGAAACAGAACCCGCCCTTGCTGAAGCGGTTACGGTGATTGTCTCCAGGGGCATTACCGGAGATGTTTTCGACTCTTCTATCGCACATGTTCATGCTCTCTGTTCTTCCCGCCGCACCGGAGCACGGCTGTCCATTCTTTTTTGCTCTGTATGACAAATCATACGATTGTGACAATAGAAGGGCGGAAGGGGTTATGTCAAGGGAAAATTGTATGCGGTTGGTGTTGAGTATAGCAAATACAAAGCGTTACATTTAATGATCAGGTTGATTTATTGAATGCCAGACGAAAAGTGCAATATCTTGACAGTGTTTTTTCCCTTCATTTAGATTCCAGTTCATTCCTAATCAACAGACCATCATTTTTCACTTGACTCAACATAACATATTTTTGTTATGTTAAATTATGTCGAGAGCTTTGCACAACCCCTCTAATCGTCATACCGGCGAAGGCCGGTATCCAGGAAACACTTGATAATACTGGATTCCGGTTTTCACCGGAATGACAAAATTCGTGGTTTTATACAGTTGTGCAAAGGTCTCATGTCTTGGAAGATTGAATATTTTAGCGAAGCGGTTCGTCTGGAAATAGATACCTTCCCTGTCGGGATAAGGGCATCATACGCCCGGCTGACTGCACTACTGGAAGAGTTCGGACTTGATCTTTGCATGCCACACTCGCGTGCGATGGGTGGCATGCTTTTTGAGTTTCGCCCGAAAGGAAGGGAGGGGATTGCCAGGGTTTTCTACTGTATCCAGGTAGGAAAGAGAATCATTGTCCTGCATTCCTTCATCAAGAAAACAAGCGAAACACCGAAGCGGGAATTGGAGATCGCCCGCAAGCGGCAACGAGAGGTGAGCAAATCATGAACAAAAATAAACAGACAAAAACACATCGCCAGATGGTCGAGGAATGGAAGCGAGATCCTGTATTTAAGACGGCCTACGATGAGTTGGAAACAGAATATGTTTTACTTCGGGAGCTCCTTCAGGCCCGACAGAGGGCTGGGTTGACTCAGGCAGAAGTGGCAAAGAAGATGGGGACTAAAGCACCAGCTGTCACACGGCTTGAAATAGCCCTTTCGGATAACCGACAATCCCCGACGATTTCTACGCTGAAGAAGTATGCTCAAGCGGTCGGGTGCAAACTTGAAGTCCATCTTGTGCTCGGAAAATAAAAGAATAAACCCATAGACCTATCTGGCAAAATATTATCTAGTTCAGATAACGATTTTAAATTCAGGATTGATAGCCCAACATGTCTGCCTTGCCGTTACTCTCTTTCTAGCCTTGCTTCTAACAACTGCCATCCACTGAACAGTTGTGTAATAAATTAACATTTTCTTATATATCCCGGTTGAATACAAATTGTTTCCCTTTTGTATGTTTTCTTAAAAATATATTTTTAGCATTTTGAGTAGTTCTTCCTGAGAGCAGCAAATAATCAGTCTGGATTAAAATACACAATTTCTAGCGATAATCATTAATTATATTTTGCAATGTTTTCCTTTTGAAAAAAAATGACTCATGCTATTATGATATCAAAATTATAGGAAAGCGCGCTGATTCGCATGGCGCCAACAGGCTATTAGTGGCACTAGGTAGCCTTGTAAAATAAAATCAACAGGAGAGTTAAATATGTTATGTCCACTTTGCAAAGAGGAGATTAAGGATGGGGCATTGAAATGCAAGCATTGCGGTTCCATATTGAGCAACCAAGGAAATGTATCCGCTGTTTCAACTGGCGTGGAATACAAGGAAAATACTAGGCCAGAACAACAGGTGCTTATTGTGAAGCAAGAAAAATCTATGGGCTTGTCGTATATCCTACTGATCTTTCTAGGTCAGCTTGGTATTCACCGCTTCTATCTCGGAAGGATAGGAACTGGCGTGACACAGCTCCTGCTCTGCCTATTAGGCTGGGCGACAGCTTGGATTTTCATCGGCTTTATTCCATTGGGCATTCTATGGACATGGCTCTTCATTGATCTCTTCCTGACTGCCGGAATGGTCAGGGCGTCCAATGCAGAACTACGCAGGACGGTCTAACAACAGCGTTAATAGCTTTCAATCCGTAATGTTCATTTTTTATAATTTGTTAGAATTAAATACTTGTGCGTATTATGGATTATATTTTCTTATATATCCCGGTTGAATACAAATTGTTTCCCTTTTGTATGTTTTCTTAAAAATATTTTTCATAGCATTTTGCGTATTTCTTCCTGTAATCCTTGTTTCTAAAAATTACTATTTTATGCTACATTACAGTCGATAATAGTTGAAAAATTGCAAAGTAAATCCAGCTGATCGCTACGCTCCGGCTGATTTCTACGTTGAGCCTGTAAAAAAAGTCGGCAAGCAGCACTTGGCGGATGATGCATAAAAAAAGACCACGTAAATGCCCCACAAGCGACGATCGTGCGATGAGGAGGGGTAAAAAGATCCCTGAAAATAGTACAAAAATTATATTATGGAGTTTTTCAACAGGCTCGTTAGGCGAAAAAGGATATAAAGGAGTACACACATGAAACAATTGAAAATTAGCAAAGCCTTCATGTTGATGGAATCGGGACCCGTTGTCCTTGTTACAACGAATGACGGAAAGAAGGACAACATCATGACGATTTCATGGACAATGGTTCTGGATTTCACACCGGTCTTTGCCATAACCACTGGAGAATGGAATTATTCTTTTACGGCTCTTCGAAAAACAAAGGAGTGTGTTATTTCAATCCCCACGTTTGATATGCTTGATAAAGTCGTTGGAATAGGAACATGCTCCGGTGCCGATACAGACAAATTTACCAAATTCAGGCTCACTCCCGTAAAAGGTAGAATGGTAAAAGCGCCATTGATAAAAGAATGCCTCGCTAATATCGAGTGTAAAGTCGTCGACATCGTCAAAAAACGCAACATTGTCGTTCTCGAAGCCGTTGCGGCATACTTTGACACCTCGCGCAAAGAGAAACGAACTGTTCACGCCGTCGGTGACGGTACATTTATCATAGATGGGCGCAAACTATCCCGGAAAAAAATGATGGCATCCAAAATTCCAAATAGTATCTAATCCTTGACTACATTAAACGGCTTACTCTCCCCGGCTTGCCGTGGTGCAAACACCTTAGTATTAGCTTGACACTTACAGGCTTTCTCTTTATTTTATATTACCAAAAAGGACGCAACACCTCTATGAAAGTGATAGCTTTAAACGGAAGCCCGAGAAAAAAATGGAATACAGCAACGTTATTGAAGCATGCCCTTGATGGTGCAGCGTTCAAGGGAGCTGAAACTGAACTAATACATCTTTACGATTATAATTACAAAGGCTGCATAAGTTGTTTTGCATGTAAGCTTAAAAACGGTAAAAGCTATGGTAGATGTGCGGTGAAAGATGATTTGAAACCCATTTTAAACAAGGTTCATGACGCCGATGCCATTATTCTAGGTTCACCCATTTATTTCGGCATGCCTACAGGTGTTATAAGATGCTTCATGGAAAGGCTGCTGTTCCAATACATTACTTATGATATAAATCACTCCTTTCTTTTTAAAAGAAGTATTCCGACAGGGCTGATTTATGCCATGAATGTTGAACAAAGCCTTATTGAAGCTATGGGTTATGACAGGACACTCATGGGTGTTGAAATGACATTTAAAAGATGTTTTGGAGCAGCTGAAACACTTATGGTCACAGATACATATCAGTTTACTGACTATTCCAAATATGAGACATCAGCCTTTGATGAGGCAAAAAAGGCGCAGAGGAGGCGAGAGGTTTTTCCGGAAGATTGCAGGAAGGCTTTTGAAATGGGCGTTAGGTTTGCAAGTCAAACGCCTACTATTACAGAGGTCAGAAACATCTCTCTGCGAAGAAAGGAAAAATGACAATGTTGTATAGAACAATGAAGAAAAATGGCGACTCTCTTTCGATTCTGGGATTTGGTGCCATGCGTCTTACCCAGAAAGATCAAAAGATAGATGAAGAACGGGCGACCCGGCAAATACGAAGTGCGATTGACCAAGGAGTGAATTATGTGGACACCGCCTGGCCTTATCATGGGGGAGAAAGCGAATTGTTTCTGGGGCGAGCCCTAGATGGAAGATATAGGGAAAAAGTACGTTTGGCCACAAAACTACCCTCCTGGCTAATAAAATCAAGGGAAGAAATGGACAGATATCTGGATGCCCAGTTAAAGAAACTAAATACCAACCGCATTGACTATTATCTGCTTCATGGNNGACTGGGGCTTCTGCCAGATTCAGTACAATTACCTGGACACGGAAAACCAGGCGGGCAAGAAGGGACTTATGTATGCGGCGTCCAAAGGATTGGGAGTAATTGTCATGGAACCCTTGCGGGGCGGCGATCTAGGCAGGCCATCTCCTCCTTCTGCTGTGGCTGCCGTATGGGATACAGGTGGACAAAAAAGATCTCCGGTGGAATGGGCGTTGCGCTGGGTTTGGAACCACCCTGAGGTTACGGTTGTGCTTTCGGGAATGAATGAGGAGTCCCATATTGCTGAAAACATCGCTATTGCCGGGAATGCTCATCCAAATTCTCTTTCGGAGAGTGAGTTGCAGCTTATCGAAAAAGTG
>PLMV01000102.1 GCA_003141615.1 Syntrophaceae bacterium | reverse complement strand
TTTATGGTTTCATGAAAAATGGACTCATCTATGGCCATATTTTCAAAAATATTATAATTTTGAAAATCTAATAATCTCCATGCCATAAAAAATAATCATTCGCTTTCTTCCTGCGTTATAAAATCATGGTAATTGGCGGCAACGAGGAGGTCTTCCAATTGATCCAGATTATCCACTTCAATGACAACCAGCCATCCGGTGTCATAAGGATCTCTGTTTATTATACCGACATCGTCGGTAATATCTTCATTAATAACAACAACTGTGCCACTGACCGGGGAAATCAAATCCACCACCTCTTTGATGGACTCGATGGAACCGAATGTTTCGTCACGCTCCACATAAGTATCAATTTCGATAAATTCAACAGATAGAATGTCTCCTAATTTTTCTTGAGCATAATCAGTAATCCCTATTGTGGCCATGTATCCATCAACCCGCACCCATATGTGTTCGCAACTATAAATTATATCTTCTGGAAATATTTTCATAACAGCACGACCTCTGCTTTTATTCTATAATGATGAGTTCTTTATCCATTTTTGTAAACTTTTCGCAACTATTTTCTTTTACCAGCACCGTATCCTCTATTCTGATGCCCCAAAACCCCGGAATATATAGCCCGGGCTCAACGGTGACCACCATTTGCGGCTTTAAAATATCATTAGAATTCGAGGACAGACGAGGCGCTTCATGAACTTCCAAGCCGACACCATGTCCCGTCCCATGCACAAAATACCGGCCATATTTTTTCCCGAAAAAGCTCCGCGCACAATGATCAATATCAGTTGCAGGAACATTCGCCTTAATAATGGCCAAAGCTCGATCATGAGCATCTTTAACTATTTGATAAGCATTTTTTTGTTTGTCTGTCAATTTCCCAAAAGCAATAGTGCAAGTTTCATCGGAACAATACCCTCTGTACTTAACGCCAAAATCAATAACAACAAAATCTCCTTTTTTTATTTTTCTGTCAGTCGGTTGGGCATGGGGGAGAGCGGAGTTTACTCCCGCAGCGACAATCGCTTCAAACGCAAGTCCATCGGCGCCGTATTTTCGCGCATTGAACTCCAGCTGCAGCGCTAATTCTTTTTCTGTGCAGCCGGGCTTGATCTGGCCGATAACGGAAAAAATAGCGGATGAAGAAATTTCCGCTGCTTTTTTCAAAAGAGCTATTTCGGTTTCATCTTTGTATGCCCTGATCAATTTCAGTTCATCAGTTAAAGCTACAAATACCCCTTGCCGAAAACGGTTCGTCAATTGATTATACATTTCAACAGTTATCGAATCTGCTTCGAAACCAACTCGTTTTAATTTAAGTTTCTTTATCGCCTGAATAATTCCTTCAATCTTATCTCTGTATTCTATTATTTGAACATCCGTTGCTTCCTGACATGCCTGAGTAGTATAGCGGCCGTCAACAAGTAAATTTGTTTTACCCGAGTTAATTAGAAGAACACTGTCACTGCCGGTAAAACCGGAAAGGTAACGGATATTATTCCTGTTAAAAAAAATTAAACTATCGATTTTGTAAGTAGAAAACTTTTGCTTAAGGCGGGATATTCTTGCCTGTAAATTTTTATTTTTCCGCAGCATGCATTTTTAACCTGTCGATATTTTTCAGCCAGGAAGACAGTGTCTTTATCAGATTATTGGATTCAACAAATTTCGCGCCTGCCGACGATTTTGGAGCTAATTCCGCCATAAGCGAATCGAGCTTTGCCACAGCTTGACTATTTTGCGGCTCTCTCCATATTATTTCTTTAAGAATTCCCGCCGCCACTTGTAAGTGACCTTGTTTAATGTATAGTTCCGCTAAGGTAACTGTAAATAATTCCGGGTCGGGGATATTCTCATCATATATCATACCAACTTCAGTTACCGGCTGGTCTTCTTGTTCAAGAAGAATCATTTTTTCAATAACTTTTCTCGCGTCTTCAGCTCCGGGACGCAAGGAAATAAATTTCTCGTAACAAATAGCCGCATCTTGATGAAAACCTTTTTTTCGATAAATATCACCCATACGGTCATAAACAAGAGACAATCCCGAAATAATTTCCGCTACTTCCCGCAAAACGTCACGCGCCTCGTCAACTCTTCCCATACCAAGGAGGGAGTTGCCGGCAACTACATGGGCATCAGCATCGGCAGGGAAAGATCGCAATCGTTCCTCAGCGAGATTAAATGCTTCCATAAGCTTATTTTGCTCAAGCAGTATTTCTGCTTCACAAAGAAAATTTGTACGGTCTTTCTCCAAAGTATTATTTTCCATATTTTACGGCTAAACGATTAAATAGAATTATTTATGCGATGAGTAACACAGCCCATATAGCGTGTCAAGGCTGGAAAGAAGTTAATCCCGCAGTTTGGAATCCTCCGGCTCCAGCCGAGGGAGGAATGCGCCATAACCTGCGGGAGGTCGCGTTATCCTCTGCTTCGCGGGATAATTCGACCTGCAAGCTTCAGTGCACTTGATTTCTGAAGCTTGGGTCTCATTATTGCAGGGAGCCTCCGGCTCCTGCTGGAGGGGGCTCCACTATTACGAATAGGTTATTTTAAGGACTGCAAATAAGTTTTGGCTCTTTGACCGAAAGAAGATTCCGGCGATAATTTAATAACGGCTTGAAACGCTTTTTTAGCATTTTTATTATCTTTAATCTTTAAAAAACATTGACCTAATAAAAATTGAGCGTCAAAAAGCGAAGAGTCTAATTCCACGGATTTCTTAAAATGCCGGATAGCCTCTAAAACATTATCTTGATCGAAATAAATAAGTCCCACATTTTTTTCAATTTGTGGCCGCAATCTGGTCATGGGATCTTTACTAAGGGCTTCCTGATATTTAGCTAAAGCGGTTTTATAATCTTTTTTGGAATAATAAGCCCAGGCCGAATTATAAAGAGCCATTGCCGGTGTGTCATATATAGGATTGCTGAGAGCCTTATCAAATTCTGCAATTGCTTGATCCCAAAGCCCCCTATCTGAATACAATGTGCCTAAATAATTATGTGCTTCGGAATAATCTTTATTCAAAGAGATTGCTTCTTTAAATTCTTCAATGGCTTTGTCTTTCATGCCTTTACCATGGTAAGACATACCTAAATAATAATGAATTTTAGGATTATCGGAATAGTATTTTTCAGCTTCCAATAAGTCTTTTAAGGCATTGTTATATTGCCCCATTTCAATATAAGATATGCCTTTATTTAAAAAGAGTTCTGATTGCTGTCTGTGCCAGGGAGTATAAGTGCAGGAGGAACAAAGGAACACTGTCAGACAGACCAAAAATAATGGAACTTTGTTTATAGTCGGTTTCATTTCATTCACAACCCTTCTTTAACCTAAGTAAAAATCTAGCGCAGATAATATAAGTAAGTGCCGATAAGAGAATCATTAATTTATCACTTTTTCCGCACTCTCTTTAAAACTATCACCTTTTAGTATCTTAGGTGTCACAAAAATCAATAGCTGTTTTTTGTGAGTATCTACAGTCTCGGTTTTAAATAACCAACCCAGAACGGGGACTTTCTGAAGCCAGGGCCAGCCGCTTACCGATTTATCTTCTTGCGTCGCCATAATTCCACCAATGACGACTGTGTCTCCATCACTAATAACAACCTTTGATTCAACTTCGCTTTTTTTGATGGGGGGATTGCCTTGCACTTCATTTTGATAATCGGGGCTATCATTGCTTGCCTTGATTTCCATGGAAATTTTCCCTTCATCGGTTATTTTCGGCGTCACTTCCAACCTCAACAAGGCTTCTTTAAAAGAAACAGTTGCCGGGGAGGTACCCGATGCCGGAGTTGTATACGGAACTTCAGCGCCCTGCTTGATAATAGCCTTAATGCCCTCCATAGTCACGACCTTGGGCGCAGAAATTAATTTTCCAGTACTGTTAGTCTCCAAAGCGGCTATTTGGGTTTCGAGAAAGCCCGTTGCGCCGCCAAATACCAGACCAATGGCCGGTGATGCTACAGCTGCAGGGAAATTTACTGCGGCCATAGCTAAACTGCTTCCCGTGGTAGGATTTGTAATGCCAATTTGGGAGGGATAAGATTGTGAATATTGATTTAATGTCCCTGATGTCAATGTATTGCTGCCGCCAGTTAGACCTAACCCGTAAGTACCGCCATTGATCTTCTGCTGATTTCCAAAACCCCATTGTACTCCGATAGTTCTGACAAAGTCTTCCGTTGCCTCAACAATCTTTGCTTCAATTAATACTTGCTTTAATAAACCTTTCTCCGCCAACATTTTTTGTTCCCTGGCTCTTCGCTCATCCTCTGCTTTATTTTGATCATCTGCGGCCCTCACTCTGTCAGCTTCATCTTTTTTCTTTCTCTCCAAGGTTGTCACGGTGATGATATTATCTGTTTGTTTTTTAGATAAACTATTCACTTCCAATATTGTATCCAAAGCTTGTTTCCAAGGAACATTTTTCATGGATAAAGTTACAGTGCCCTTTACATCATCGCTGGTAACGATACTGACATTACCGTATTCAGCCATTAAACGAAAAACGCTCTTTATGTCTGCTTCTTGAAAATCTAGAGATATTATTTGATCCGTAGATCCTTTGACGGTCTCCCTTTTGACAGGTGTTACCCTTGCTTCATCTTTCGCAATATCATCACTGTTTTTTTCATTTTTCGCGCTGACTTTTGCGACCACTTTTTTCTTTGCGTTTATCTTCGAAGAATCGCTTATTTTCTTTTTCACTAAACTGGAGACATTAAAATCAATGAACAAATTCTGCCCTTCTTGTCTTATTGCATAAGGGACAATCTTTTTAATATCAATAGTTAGGTAAACCC
Organism: Syntrophaceae bacterium; assembly: GCA_003141615.1. Taxonomy (GTDB): domain Bacteria; phylum Desulfobacterota; class Syntrophia; order Syntrophales; family Smithellaceae; genus Smithella. The sequence continues at coordinate 1,629 of PLMV01000102.1, read as the reverse complement.
ATTGTTTACCTTTTATTAATTGTTGCGAGGGCGTTACGCTTAGAATATTATTTAATTCACCTTCTCCCAAGGAACGGCATAGGCTTTCAGGCACCATCATATTTTCCAACTTAATTAAAAAACTGCCATTAATCTTACTTTTTACATCAATGACCGGCTGCTGGGAGACGACAAGTTGAATCCTCTCTTTACCGGGCAATTTCGCCAATAAAACATTTTCCAATTGCCCGGCATTGGCAAGGACAGCCTCCGTCTTATTTTCAGGTGCTTTGTTTTTATCTGTTGTTTCCTCAGCTAAAGAAATTCCTGAAATATATGTAAAAATCCAAATAATAATTATAAAAACAAGAAATATTTTGGATAAATATTTTTTCATGGTTTTACCTCATTTTAATTTTTGCGCAATTTTAAAATTACCCTTTTTGCTTTTTTTGTTTCATATTCTTCGACGATGACACGATCAGCCATAATTTCGATTACCTTACCATTATATAAACCAATATGTGTCCCGATGAACAACGGATAAAACTTTTTTGCTGCATCTTCAGCAATAGCCACACGATGATCTTTATCACCGGCAATTCCCACTACTCTATATTTTTCAGTTTCAGCCCTTTGCAACGGAAACATAGAAGCTTCTGCTTTTTTTACAACTTGCTGTTTCGCAGCAACATCTACTACTACAATGAAAGGCCGGAAAGGATCCGGTTTCCCTGATGGATNNATAGCTATAATTATCTATTGAAGTTGGCGCAAGTGGCGGCGGTTGCTGAATTTGCGCTGGCGTTACGGCAGGCGCTGCATGTGCGGCAGGAGGAACCGGCGGCGGCTGTTGAATTTGCTTTGACGTCGTGGCAGGCGCTGCAGACACAGTAGAAGCCGCAGGTAAAGCCTTCTTTACTTCAACAGCAAAAGCCAAGATTGTTATCATAAAAACAATTATAAAAGTGCTGGCAATAGCAAATTTTATTTTTTTCATTTTGTTTTTTCACTTACTTTTTCTTTTTTATCAATAAACATGTACGTCTGAATCGTACAAGATGCAGTGATAAGCGGTCCCCTTCCTTTTACATCCTTCCTCTCCCCCCCCATGGAAATATCGGAAACATTGATAATTCGCGGCAATTTGGCCACTTTTTCAAAAAAGTAAAGGATGTTCTGAAAAGTACCCATTACCGTTACTCCCACGGGTATTTCTTCATAAAATGGCTCTGGCGGAGGTGCAGTAGCTTTCTTGCCGTCAGCAACAGCCGGCTGCTGCTTAGCGTTAGAAGTATCTGCAGGTTTCTCGCTTTGCTTTTGATCCGAAGGCTTAAATAATGCCGCTGCTTTGGATTCTCCGGAGGGCTGTTTGTCCAGCACTTTGGGTACCGCAGCCTTGGGTTCAAATAACAAAAACTCAATACCTGCATCTTTACCTGCCAAGGCAACAGAATGGAAAAGGGCTGGTATTTCCCGCTGGTCGGGAAGTTTTAGTAGGGCTGTTTTATAATTTTCTTTTAATACCGCAACGTCAGCCATGTATTTATTAATCTCCATGGCAATTTTTTCTTTGTCTTTAATTTTCCCCTGCATCTCTACAAGTTTTGCATTAAGAGAAGTTTTCTCTTCTATTGCTGAAGATAAAAA
>PLMV01000095.1 GCA_003141615.1 Syntrophaceae bacterium | reverse complement strand
GATACGGATGCTTCAATGAATCTTTTAGCCCCGTCTTTTCTTGTAATCTGCCAATTGAATTCTTTGAGGGGTTCTCCAGTGTTGTAAACTTTATTAAAGGCTTGAAAAACTTTTTTCGCGGTCTCTTTATCTGTATACTGCCGGNNTTCGATATTTTTCCTCACTTTGGCGAAGTTCTTTTTCCATCTGCTTGCGTTCGGTTATATCACGGAGATTAATAATTACATATTCAACAACATTTTCGTGTATCATCTTGCTTCCCACAAGTTCGAACGTATGCCAGCTTCCATTCCGATGACGAAGACGTATTTCGAAATGCGGATCAGGGGCATTTATATCCCCGGACAGCATATTAAATGTATCAATTGAAAGCTTCAAATCATCCGGATGAATACGCTCAAATACGCCGGCTCCAATTCTTTCCTCAACCTTTAATCCTAAATATCTCTCCACCGCCGGATTTTCATAGGTGATAATCCCTTCCCGGTTCACGAGAACAATGATATCTGAAGATTGTTCTGCAAGAGCACGGAACCGCTTTTCCTCGTGGCGTAACTTCTCCTCCACCTTCTTGCGCTCGGTAATATCCATAAAACTTCCCAGCGTGGCTCGTTCCTCCTTGTACACGATGGGAGTAATCGTCTCCAAAACCCACATTACCTCATTTTTCTTATTGACGAACCTGTATTCATAAGGTTCAAATCTTTCCCCTTTCAAGCATTTTATCGCCTCTCTCCTGGCCATTTCTCTGTCATCAGGATAAATATTGTTGAGAGAATGTGTGCCGATAAGCTCTGTGTCTGCATAGCCTGTTAGTTTCTGATACAACTGACTGACATAGACAAATTTACCATGCTGGACGATATATATTCCAACGCCGGCATTTGATATAATGGCTTTTGCCAGATGGGATAAATCGTTCTGCTGGGAGTGGTTTTTATCGTCAGGTGTGCTTACTGATTTTGCTTTGGCTGTCATCTTCATTTAACTTCTGCTAAACTTTATGATGAATACGCTCAAATTACGTCCAGTCAATCCAAATCAATCCCGCGACCTGAGCTCCAGCCGGGGAAGGAATGCGCCGTAATTCGCGGGAGGTCACGTTATCCTCTGCTTCGCGGGATGAATTCAACTTACAAATATTACGGCACTGCGTTTGTAATATTTGAGTTTCATTCATTCGACCCGCAAGTTTCAGTCGCAGATGCCCTCATGCGACCTTTAGGTTATTAGGGTATGCACTTTGGTTTTGAAGCTTGTGTCTCATTATTTTATAGGGAGCCTCCGGCTCCTGCTGGAGGGGGCTCCACTAATTTTCGTATTATTATATAGACAGATAAAAATTTATTTTTTAGAGGTGGCTTATTTATATGAAGAAAACGGTTTATGTCAAGAAAAATATACAATAGGAAATCGTGATTTTTAGAGGGACAGATATTGATTTTAAGAGCTAAACAGAAGTAGCTGACACTATTGCCCGGAACACAAGGCTTTTTGTTTGCAACTTATTATTATACTATAATAAATATAAATATTTTATCTGCTACAGGATTGAAATTCATCCGGTAGTATAAGTATTTTCCCGATAAAAATGAGATGATAGGAGAAGTATGCATATTATTCCCAATTGCGACAATATTAAGACTTAACTTGGTTATATTCATGATAAATTTGATACTACCCATTATCCAGTTTATGCTTGACAGCCCTGAATAATTGGGCTAAACAACGTCGAATTCATCCCGCGAGCTAATAAAGCGAAGCGGGATAAAAATAATACCATCTAATTTTAGGAGGATGCTTTTGGCAACACATAAATCAGCAGAAAAACGTGATCGGCAGAACAAAAAACATCGCACGCGCAATGTCGCCGCCAAGTCCGCGATCAAAACAAAGGTTAAATCAGTAATTGAAAGCGTAGACAGCAAAAATAAAGAAAATTCTATAAATGCATTAAAAGTTGCTATTCCCGCACTGGATAAAGCAGCAGGCAAGGGTTTAATCCACAAAAAAAACGCCTCCCGCAAAATTTCCCGTCTGACTAAAAAAGTCAACGCCCTTAAATGACACTCGCTGAAAATAGTGAGTCCCAAATTTCAGAAGTGAAACGCGCTGAAATTTGCTGGACGAACTATCTATCCCAGGAGCGCAGCGATTGTGACTCTCGCTGAGAGCAAATTGAATGAAGCTCAAAGCGCAAGAGGAACAATCCCGCCAACGTAGTTGGCAGGGACGCGGAATTTGATACCCAAATATATAATCCATCAAGCGGCCAGCTTCAAAACTGGCCGCTTTCGTTTACTTATTTGTCATCCTTAAAAACTTTTTTCTATTCAAATTGTGTAAATTTAACTTTACAAAATGACAGAAAAAGCAATTTTTTAAGTTTTTTTGTGTTCTTTGTGTTTGCTTTGTCCTGAAAAATAATCTAAAAATAGTGTCAAGGACGGGTTGATTATCGTGAAAGTAAACCAATGCAAAGCTGATACATCTTCGCAAAAGAAACTCTCGCCGGACGGCAATCTATCTTATGGCGATACAATAGTAGAAATCGGCCGTTTGTTTATTAACGTCCCCTACAAGGCAGGCACGCTCGAACGCCCAAGCAAAGAAAAACTGATTGTCAATGTATCGGGCTTTGATTGCACCACCTTTGTGGAAACGGTGCTTGCCCTCGCCAGATGCGCCGCTGCCGGAAAACTTTCACGTTCTGAATTCCGCAGAAACTTAAAATTAATCCGTTATCGTCAGGGAAAGATCGATGGTTATTCTTCCCGTCTGCATTACTTTACCGATTGGCTGCGCGACAATGAAAAGAAGAAAACATTAAAGGATGTGTCTCGTCAGTTTCATGCAGTAGCTCAACGCAAAAAGATAAATTACATGACTCTTAATCGCGCATCTTATCCGGCGCTGAAAAACGAATTTGAATTCCAAAAAATGCGTCTTATAGAGAAAAATTTTTCTCGTAAAGTTTTCTATATTATCGACAAGAATAAGGTAAACCAGCAAAAAAAGGGGATTAAGAATGGTGATGTTATTGCCTTTGCAACTAAAGATGAAGGTCTGGATGTTGCGCATGTAGGCTTTGCTATATGGCAGGGAAAGAATTTACATCTTCTGCACGCATCAAGTAAAGAAGGCGCTGTGGTCATCTCATCAAAAACTTTTATTACTTACATGAAATCAAACAAAAAGTTTACCGGCATTACCATCGCCCGTTTTTCATAACATTCTTAATATCCAGACAGGATATTATACACTTTACAGCCTATTCCTGAGTGGGGATAAGCCTATAACTTATCAAACATTAATTGATGTATTGGAATGATGAAATAAAAATCGCTTGACAATTATTGAGTGTTTGATTAATTATACTGATCATATGCTCAGTATAATGTATTGCGATTTCGCTGCCAATGATGTCGTAACAACAGCACCGCAGATAACCCTGAAAGCGGAAATGTGAAGATGAACGAAAACCGGCAGAATATCATTTGCGCCACCGAACGCCTTTTGCAGACACATGGCCTAGCCCGCCTGACCATGCGCGAAATTGCCCGCGAAGCGAAAGTCGCGGAAGGGTTGATTTATCACCACTTTAAGGACAAGGCGGAATTAATCCATGAAGTTGTTGAACAACGCATGCATGATGCCAAGAACGTTTTGCAGAACCTGCCCCTGCAGGTGGGACTGCGCACATTGTCTGAAAATTTAGAAGAAGTATTGTCCGTGGTTTATCGTTCCCATTATGAGATCGTGCCGATCGTCTGCTCGGTCTTTGCTGATCATCAGTTACGTGCCCGTATGCGGGAAATCATGAAAGAGCGTGAAGTCGGCCCACAACACGCTATCGATGGGCTGGCCGTGTATCTGGCGGCGGAGCAGCGGTTGGGACGGATGGCCGAAACGGTGATTCCCCAGGCTGCCGCAAAATGCTTATGGATGATCAGTATCCAGACGGCCATGGATGACCAGCTGATGGAGCAAAAACCCGATGCTGCCCGCATCCGTCAAGAAATCCGTCAGTATGTACAGACGATAATGGCTGGTCTGGAGCCGCGCCTTCCGGCCAAACAGAAAACGACATTTAAAAAGAGTCAAAAATCATGAAACCATTTTCCCCACACATATCCTTTATCATGATCGCCTTAGTCACATTGGCGGGTTGTGCCGTCGGCCCCGATTTCCGTTTACCGGATATGGCAACACCCGATCACTATACTGCGGCACCCCTGCCCGCCCAAACGGCCAGTGCGCCGTCAGAGAGCGGAGCAGCGCAGCATTTCGCTTTTGCCGAAGACCTGCCTGCTCAGTGGTGGACACTCTTTCGCTCCGATTCACTCGATCGTCTTGTCCGCATGGCGCTGGATAACAGCCCGACTCTTATTCAGGCCCAAGCAATACTTAAGCAGGCACAGGAGGATCTTAATGCCCGGACCGGAGCCACGCAATATCCCGCAGTGGATGCCGGGCTGTCAATTACACGCCAGCAGATGGATCTGGCTTCATATGGGATTTCGAATGTCCCGAATCCTGGTCCTTTCACCTTGTACAACGCGTCAGTGTCCGTTTCGTACACCCTGGACCTCTTCGGGGGAAACCGGCGCGCCCTCGAAGGACTTAAGGCAAAGGTCGATTATCAGGATTTTGAGCTGGAGGCGGCAATACAGACACTTGCCGCAAATATCGTGACCACCGCTATCCTGGAAGCATCGTTACGGGCGCAGTTGAACACAACAAGGGACATTATCGAGATTCAGCAAAAACAACTGGATGTGATTAAAAAACAATTTGAACTGGGCGCGGTATCGAAAACGGCGGTGTTATCGCAGGAAACGGAACTGGCCATGACCAAAGCTGGATTGCCACCCCTTGAAAAGCAGCTTGACCTGACCCGTCATGCTCTCTCAGTGCTGATCGGACAGTTCCCCGGCGAAGGGAAGCTACCTGAATTCAGCTTGGAATCATTACATTTACCGGAAGAATTACCCCTCAGCCTGCCCTCACTCCTAGCGCGCCAACGTCCCGATATTCGCGCCGCTGAAGCGCTGCTACATCAGGCTTGCGCAGCAGTCGGCGTGGCAACGGCCAATCTGTATCCGCAGATCACCCTGAGCGGCGGTTACGGATTTCAGGCCATCAACACCGACATCCTCTTCAACGGACAAAGCGTAGTCTGGAATCTTGGCGCCGGTCTTTTACAGCCGCTATTCCGCGGAGGAGAACTAACTGCCAAACGGCGCAGCGCCATTGCCGCGTATGATCAGGCGGCGGCGCAATATAGGCAGACGGTCTTGAAAGGATTTCAGGATGTGGCGGACGTTTTGCGTGCTTTGGAAACTGATGCCCGAACATTACAGGCGCAGGCCGAGGCCGAAGCTGCCGCGAAGTCGGCGTTGGCGTTGATAGAAAAACAATACGAATTGGGCGCAGTTAGTTATCCGGCGCTCCTGATCGCCCAGCGTGATTATCAGAAAACACGGATTAATGTGGTTACCGCACAAGCGCAGCGCTACGCCGACACCGCCGCGCTTTTCCAAGCGTTGGGCGGCGGCTGGTGGAACCGGAAATCTACTTCCCTGAATGCCAAATTTATACAAGAGGAGAATGAAGAATGACTAAGCGAATGATCATCATGCTGATCATTGTCGGTGTGATTTTTGGCGTAATTTTCGGATTTAAGGGCTTCCAATCCTACATGATGAAAAAATATATGTCGGCAGGCGCTGCTCCGGCGGTCACGGTGTCGACTATTGCGGCCGTAATGGATGAATGGCAGCCGCAAATATCTGCGGTAGGCAGCTTGCGGGCAGCACGCGGCGTCGATATAGCCAGCGAAGTGGCCGGTATTGTGCAAAACGTAAATTGTAAATCGGGGGATAATGTAAAGACCGGTCAAACACTTCTGCAACTCAACGCAGATTCCGACATGGCTCAATTGCAGACGCTTTCGGCAGCCCGCGATCTGTCTCAAAGTGTCTATGAAAGAAACAAGAAGCAATTTATCGCGCAAGCGGTCAGTAAGGCTTCGCTGGACGCGGATGCCGCCGATTTGAAAGTCAAACAGGCTCAAGTGGCTCAACAGGAAGCTCTTTTAAGAAAAAAAACCATCAGCGCGCCTTTTGCCGGACGGTTGGGTATATTTTCGGTGAATCCCGGACAGTATCTGAATCCGGGAGATAAGATTGTCACGCTACAGGCGCTCGATTCGATTTACGTTGACTTCTACCTACCTCAGCAGGAACTTTCCCGCGTTGCCTCCGGGCAGGCTGTTGTCGCCGTCACCGATACATATCCCGATAAAAAATTCAACGGCAGGATTTCCGCCATCAGCCCGAAGGTTGATCCGCAAACGCGCAATGTCCAGATTGAAGCCATTATCGCCAATCCGCGGCATGAACTGCTGCCGGGCATGTATGCGACAATCAAGGTTCAGGCTGGAGCCGCTAAACGCTATCTGACGCTTCCCCGTGCTGCGGTGACCTTCAACCCTTACGGAGAGACCGTTTACATCGTTGAGGATAAAGGGAAGACGAAAGACGGCAAGCCGTCGCTGTTCGTCAGACAAACGTTCGTCACTCTGGGACCGGCGCGCGGAGATCAGGTGGCCATCCTCAAAGGAGTTAAAGAGGGTGAACGCATAGTTACAAGCGGCCAGCTCAAACTCAAGAGCGGCAGCCCGATTGTGATTAATAATCAGGTGCAGCCGGCAAACGATGCCAATCCTGTCTCTGCGGAACCGTAATGGAGAAACCACGATCATGAAATTCACCGACATCTTCATAAAACGACCGGTGCTGGCCACGGTCCTGAGCCTGTTGATTCTTGTGCTGGGGTTGCGTTCCATTAATCTGCTTCCCGTCCGCGAGTACCCGAAAACCCAGAACGCGGTGGTAAATGTCACTACCGTCTATACCGGGGCCGATCCGGAACTGGTGTCCGGCTTCATCACCACACCGCTGGAAAACTCCATTGCTCAGGCCAACGGTATTGACTACCTCACCTCATCGAGTTCCCAGAGCGTCAGCACCATAACCGCGAACATGCGCCTTAACTACGATGCGAACGTGGCGCTTGCCGAAATTAACACCAAGGTCAACGCGGTGCTCAACCAGTTGCCCAAGGAATCGCAGCAACCGGTGATTAATATATCCACCGGCGAGGACATCGGTTCCATGATTATAGGTTTCTACAGCAAAGATCTGCCCACGAATAACATCACGGACTATTTGATCCGGGTAGTGCAGCCCAAACTTCAGGCGGTGGAAGGAGTTCAAACGGCCGAGATTCTGGGCAAGGAGGAATTTGCCCTGCGAGCATGGCTTGATCCGGAAAAAATGGCTGCTCATGGCGTAACTGCTACGGATGTGAGCAATGCGCTCTCTGTGAATAACTTCATTTCGGCGCTGGGCCGGACCCAGGGACAGATGGTGACGGTGGACATCACAGCGGCTACGGGCCTGCATACGGTAAGCGAGTTTCGCGATCTGGTGATCAAGTCAGTGAATGGCTCCATTGTCCGCCTTGAGGATATCGCTCATGTCACCCTCGGAGCGGAAAACTATGATGTGGCCGTGCGCTTCGACGGCAAAGCCGCCGTGTTCATGAACATCAAGGTCGCACCCAACGCCAATCTGCTTTCGGTTGCGAATAACATTCGTAAAGTTTTTCCGGCCATCGAGCATCAGTTGCCTCAGGGTCTTGACGGCCGTATTGTTTATGACGCAACCGATTATGTGAACAGTTCCATTAGAGAGGTGGTAATTACGCTTCTCGAAGCGCTGCTCATTGTTACGCTGGTTATCTTTCTGTCTTTAGGTTCTGTCCGTTCGGTGATCATCCCCACGGTGGCCATCCCCCTGTCGCTGGTTGGGGCGTTTTTCATTATGCTGGCTCTGGGTTACACAATCAATCTGATGACCCTGCTGGCTCTGGTGCTCGCCATTGGCCTTGTTGTGGATGATGCCATCATCGTGGTGGAAAACGTGCACCGCCACATGGAAGAAGGCGTCCCGCTTTTGCAGGCGGCGATCATGGGCGCCCGGGAACTCGGAGGGCCGATTATCGCCATGACCGTNNGGCGCTGTGCTTGTGTCAGCCGTCATTGCGCTGACGTTATCGCCCATGATGTGCTCGCGCTTTCTGAAAGTATCCGGCCCAAATGAGCGGCACCGCTTCACGGAATTTATCGACGGTCAGTTTAACCGGCTTCGGAACGGCTATGACCGGCTGCTGCGGTGGGCGCTCAATTCTCTGCCCGTTGTCATAGTGTTTGCCGCCATCATCCTCGGGAGCAATTATTTCCTGTTTGTCAATTCCAGGAGTGAACTGGCACCCCAGGAGGATCAGGGATTTATGCTTGCCATGATCACGGCTGCCCCCGATGCCACCATCCAACAGACGCAACTCTATTCACTGCAACTGGCGAAGATCCTGTCGGACATTCCGGAAATCGAGCATCTTTTCCAAGTCGAGGGATTCTTCGGACTCAATTCAGGATTTGCCGGCCTTGTGCTCAAGCCATGGGATAAACGAACCCGTACGACCAGGACACTGCAACCAGATGTGCAAAACAGAATCGGCCAGATCGCCGGCGCAAATGCGGTGGTTTTTCAGCCGGCGCCTTTGCCCGGCACGGGTCATGGTTTGCCTGTGCAATTTGTCATCGGCACAACCGATTCTTTTACCAAGCTCGATGAAGTTTCGCAGGCATTTCTGGAAAAGGCGCATGCCAGCGGATTATTCATGTACGTGGATGCCGATCTCAAAATCGACAAGCCGCAGACCATGTTGGAGGTGGACCGCGACAAGCTGGCGCAGATGGGATTGACGATGCAGGATGTCGGCGCGGCGATGGCTTCCATGCTCGGCGGCGGCTATGTCAACTATTTCAGTATGTCCGGCCGCTCCTACAAGGTAATTCCACAGGTCAAACAAAGTGAGAGGCTTACCGCGGATCAACTGATGAACTACCATATCAAGACCGCAAGCGGTGAATCCATTGCTGTGTCCACCTTTGCCACCCTTAAAACCACCGCGGTGCCCTTATCCCTCAACCATTTTCAACAGCTTAACTCCTCCACGATATCCGGTATTCTCACCCCAGGCATCACCCTGGGACAGGGGCTCGATGAACTCAAGACCATTGCCGGGAAAGTGCTGCCCGAGGGTTACAGCATAGACTACGGGGGAGAGTCGCGGCAGTACTTGCAGGAGTCAAGCGCGCTGCTGGTCACGTTCGCCTTCGCGCTGATCATCATTTTCCTCGCCCTGGCCGCGTTGTTCGAAAGCTTCCGCGACCCGATCATTGTGCTCATCAGCGTGCCCATGTCCATCTGCGGAGCACTGATTTTCATCAGCCTCGGTATCGGCGGAGCGAGTCTTAATATCTATACCGAGGTAGGTTTGGTGACGCTCATCGGTCTCATCAGCAAGCACGGCATCCTCATCGTGCAGTTCGCTAACGACCTGCAGCGCGAGGGGAAAAGCAAGCGCGAGGCAATCGAGCAGGCTTCGGCCACTCGCCTGCGGCCGATTTTGATGACTACGGCGGCCATGGTGCTGGGTGTACTGCCCCTGGTCTTCGCATCCGGCGCCGGCGCGGCTGGCCGCTACAACATGGGACTGGTAATTACCACCGGCATCGCTATCGGCACTATGTTTACTCTGTTTGTTGTTCCGGCGATGTATTTACTGATGGCTCATAATCTTCATTCAAAAAAGATTGGCTATAGCGAACCGCAGATGATGCCGGATAACCCGGCTTCTTAGCAAGAGGCTGATGGTGTCATGGTTTTTCAAAATGATGATAGTCCTTCGGCTGATCGAAATTGCCGCCCCAGTGCCAGCCGCGTTTGATAAATTCCTGAACTATGGCATTGTCTGCCGTGAAGGTTCCTTTGTTTTGCGGAAGGTATTTTGCACCTTCGGGGGCAATAACACCATTGGGATAAATGACAGGATTTTGTACCGGGTTGATGTCCACGGCTTTGCCCAGCGAATGCATCGATAATTTTGTTGTTCCTTCAATCACGCGAAAATTAAAACTGGAAGAATTATTTGCGGCCATGGATTCGTGATCGTCCCATGAATAAACTACAACCGGAATAACTTTGCCTACGGGAAACTTCAGATGTTCAATTAGAGTAAATATTTCATAGACATCTTCTTCCAGCACACTGTTCACAACAATCTGTCCCTGATGCTTTTTGCCGTCAAATGAATAGTACAGGACATCGGCAAGTGCCAAGCTATCGACGATTTCCTCCGGAGCTGTTGTTCCTTCAATAGCTTCAAAAAAGCTCATCGTACTATCGATAATTATTTCTTCGTTATCAGTCATTGACTAATCTCTATCATAGTTCATTCATTATTATATTCATTATGTCTTCCGGCAGTGATACTTCCCGATAAATACCGCGGATGGTATTACAATCCAAACGGTTATAATCGTTCAGGTGCGGGGTTATAATGACTCCAGCCATATCAACAGCCCCCGGAGAAATAAAAATTCTATTCTCGCCTTCGGCAAAATAGGCATCCGGACGATGTTTCTGCCGTAGAAATATGACCAGCCGCCAGTAATTTTCGGTATAAGCGCAAATAACATTAACAAGCGGTTCGTCATTTGTTGCCAGTATTTTTTGCGCGATTTTTAACAAATTCAATAATTGTTCAGTTAACGCCTTCGCGTTTTTCGATTCCAGAACAAGAACGGAGCGATCAAAATCTTCCCCCAGACAATAGCGAACAGAAGATATTTCTTTGACCGACGGCAGTTCTTTCAGTTCATTCAAAAAAGGAAGGGCGTTAGCCGGAACCATCTGAAAGTGCAGATGATCGGGAGCGGAAGCGCCGCAGGCTGGGCCATTGTAAAATATTGCAAAATCAGGGGCTAAATCTTGAGCTAAATTCATCAGCCAGATTAAATCTCCGTCAATTGTTTGAGGCCGGTGCCGCAAATTAACGATAGTGAAATGCTTATCGAATATAGGCGCCGGATTGCAGAGAATCAAATATTGATTACGATATAAAATGCCTTTCTGTTCACCCGGCAGATTGTCCTGACATAAAAAGCAGGGTCTGGATTTGATTGATTCGGCATCAACGGCAGCTCCGCTGCTTACTGCTCGCTGCGGATTAAATTGTAGATATACCTTATAGCCGCCGCAGATAACTGATCGCTTGCGCACTTGGGCTAATTCCCGGTAAGCATAAGCGAGCTTCGGCCAGCTTTTCTTTTGTTCCTCTAAAAGATTCAGACACAGGCCGATAAGAGACTTTTGTTTTCCGCCGGGATATTGGGCAAAAATTCTATTTCCCGATTCTTTTTTGTTTAGTATCCGCCGTGCTTTGATTTCTATTGAGCGGATCTCGTCTTTATAAAAATCATTGCGGTTTTGTTTTTCCACAGAAAGTCCGGCGTCTGTATTGTCCGTCCAGCGACGGCATAAATAAAGACTTTCGTAAATTCTCCCGATTTTATATTCACGGGCAATCCGCAGCGCCACCGCGTAATCTTCACCGTAACTGACATTGGGAAAGCCGATCTTGCGGATGACAGCGGTATTGAATGCCCGCGGCGCTCCCAGACCATTGATGCGCAGAGCGTTATTGTGTCCGTTGGCTTGTGTCCATTCTTTATGGGCAATCAGGCCCGGTGGGATTTTTTTCAGACGCTCATTGACGATTGTATAAGAGCCGATGACCATCGCATAATTTCCCTTGCGTAAAGTATCAACGATTTTTTGCAGAGTTTTCTTTGAATTGTAAAGATCGTCGGAATCAAGCTGGATGGCATAACGGCCACAGTGCGAAGAATAAACAGCTTCATTCCAGCAACCGCCGATGCCGAGATCATGGCGTTCAGGGATAATATTTTTTATCTTCTCATTCTTTCCCGCCGACTTTTTAATAACATCCGCGGTGCCGTCTGTGGAATGATTATCTACGACAATGATATTAAAGTTGAAATTTGTTTTTTGCGCCAGCGCGCTTTGAATTGCGTCTTTAATTGTTTTTTTACGGTTAAGCACGGGGATTATTATACTCGCCTCCACCGGGAAGAAATCATTTGTCCGGAGAGCTTTTTGAGTGCGAGCTTTTAAATAGGCGCCGGTCAGCTTTAGATAGTTAGTGGCAACTTTTTCCAGTTTTTTTTGTTGGACGATATTTCCCGCCGCGGCGTAAGCGAAATGATTTTTGTGCCGATCATTGCCGGACTTAATGTGTTTTGCCTTTTTATCCTCGACTGTATAGAGAAATTCCGGAACATGCAAAACGGAATAATCAATGGAAATTTTCAGACGTAAATCGTATAAAGCGACACTCGCATCGGATAGCAGTGAGCCGTATTTCCGCAAAACGGATTTAACAGCCGGACAGGAAAAAAGCAAAAGGTGCCCGAAATTAAAATCGTCGCGGATGCTGCCCTGTTGATAATCTATAAGCGGATGTTCAATGAGATTATTCCTCTTGCGTAAGATAAAGTCTGAATAAATGATGCCGGCGTGTTTATTTTCGGCAATCCGCAGCAAGCGGCGCAAAGAAAATTTGTCAAAGCTAATTTCTTTTTCGCCGGTAATCAGCAGCAAATATCTGCTGGATAATTTTTTCAGGAATAGTGAAATTTGTTTGATTTCTTTAATATTGGATGTGTCAGCAGGCCAGCTGCTCATCGCCTCCTTCTCGTTATTGACGGGCAAGAGAAGGAACCGGCCATATTTTCGGGCTGAAGGTTTCATGGCCATAGAGCGAAACCTTATTAAAATCCGGACATCATCAGGTTAAAGGCTTTTTCCGCCGTGTCATCGGCCAGTTTAATGAACGCGTTTTTTCTGGTCATGGGGTACATGTTTATATTGTTTTCCATTTTATAGTCCACTTGGCCGGTTACATTTTTCGAGCTCCAGATAGTTTTGCCGCTTTCTTTTTCCCAAAAATTTATTTCCAGTATCATCGTCGCCCGCTCTTCGGCCACCAGAGTATTCGCTCGGTAAGAAAGAGGCGACGTATTGATATTAAGGATGCTGCCCTTGATTATGGCGTCTGCCGACTCTACATTCTGCACAATTTTAAACCGGCCAGAGAGAATGAACTGATCGATAAATGCTGTGCGAATATAATTTTCCAACTCTGCTTGAGACGTCTTATTCTCAAAGGATTGGACATAAACTGTAGTAATACGTTTGTCGATATATTCGCCCTGCGGGGCAAAGACATAGCCGCAGCCAAACAAGATAGTGAAAAAAAGGCAAATTGTTCCAACTTTTAATAGCCGCCAGTTTTGTTTTTTCATAAGAACACCAACTTCCCTTTATTGCGCAACAACAATATTGACCAGTTTTTTGGAAACATAAATAACTTTCAAAACCTTCGCGTCTGATAACAGGGAAACAATTTTTTCATCAGTCAGCGCGTTTGCTTTGATCTTTTCCGGATCCTCGTCTACCGCTACCGTCATCCTGCTGCGCAGTTTACCGTTAATCTGCACAACAATTGTCATTTCTTCTTCGCTGGCAATTGCCGGATCAAATTGCGGCCAGGGAATATTGGCAGCCAAAGTTTTATGACCAAGCATCTGCCAGATCTCCTCCGTGATATGCGGCACAATCGGCACCAGAAGAATTACAGCTGTCTCCAGCGCTTCCCGCACAGTGGCCAGCGCTATCTTATCATCACTCGCGGGACGTTTGATTTGATAGACGGCGTTGACTAACTCCATAACCGCACTGATGGCCGTGTTGAAATGGAAGCGGTCTTCGATATCTATTGTTACTTTGCGTATAGTCTGATGAGTTTTTCGCCGCAGCGTCTTTAATTCACCTTCCAGAACAACACCGGCGGGCAGAGGCTGAACTTCTTTAATATCTTCCAGATATTCGTCACAAATGCGCCACAGACGCCCCAGAAAGCGGAACGACCCTTCCACGCCTTGATCGCTCCATTCCAAATCTTTTTCCGGCGGCGCGGCAAACAGGCAGAATATCCGCGCGGTATCCGCGCCGTAAGTTTTTATCAAATAATCGGGATCGATAACGTTCTTCAGCGATTTAGACATCTTTTCGGTCTTGCCGATAATAATTTCCTGACCGCAGATGTGGCATTTGCCTTCGGTTGCCTGTTCCGGGAAAAGATAACCATGTTCTTTGCACTTCATCGTTTCTTTGCAGACCATGCCCTGCGTCAGCAAATTGGTAAATGGTTCATCCACGCCGATCACACCGAAATCGCGCAGCATCTTGGTATAAAAGCGCGCGTAGAGCAGATGCAAAATGGCATGTTCAATACCGCCGATGTATTGATCAACGGGCATCCAGTAATCAAGCTTTTTACGATCAAGGCCGGGCTTGGTGTTACAATCCGGGCTGCAATAGCGGTCGAAATACCAGGAAGACTCCACAAACGTATCCATTGTGTCGGTTTCGCGCGCGGCCTTGCCGCCGCACTTGGGACACGTGGTATCCACAAATTCTTTCAGGGCCGCGAGCGGCGAACCGCCCTCGGAACTAAAAATAATATTTGTCGGCAGCACAATAGGCAGATCCGATTCTTTGGCTGGCACGATACCGCATTTATCGCAGTTGATCATGGGAATCGGAGCGCCCCAATAGCGCTGGCGCGAAATGCCCCAGTCGCGCAGGCGGTACTGGATGGTGCGTTTGCCTTTTCCTTCAGATTCCAGAAAATCAGCGATGGCTTCCAGAACTTTGGTGTTTTCCATGCCGTTGAACTTTCCGGAGTTGACGAGTATTCCTTCATCCACGTAAGCTTCAGTCATCGTCGCCGGATCAAGTGTTTTATCTTTCGGTGAAATGACCACAATCAGCGGCAGATTAAATTTTCTGGCAAATTCAAAGTCGCGCTGATCGTGCGTGGGAACGGCCATAACACAGCCGGTGCCGTAATCGGCCAGAACAAAATTGGTGGCGTAAACCGGCATCTTTTTACCGGTCAGCGGATTTTCGCAGTAGGCTTCCAGAAAAATCCCTTCCTTTTCATAATACTCGGAAGTGCGCATCAGTTTGTCTTGCTTTTTTACTTTATCCACAAACTGCGAAACATCTTTTTCGATGGCTTTGCCTCTGGATAATTCCATAACCAGAGGATGTTCGGCGGCAATAAGCATAAAAGTCGCGCCAAAGAGAGTGTCCTGACGCGTCGTAAAAACTTTGACGGCATCCATGGAGCCGACCAGCGGAAAATTTACTTCACAGCCGTAGCTTTTGCCGATCCAGTTTTTCTGCATGGTCATGACGCGTTCGGGCCAGCCGGGCATTTTGTCACAGTAGTCAAGTAATTCCTCGATGTAGGCTGTAATTTTAAAGAACCATTGATCCAGCACTTTTTCCTGCACTTCAGTGCTACAGCGCCAGCAAAGGCCGCCCTCGACCTGTTCGTTAGCCAGCACCGTATCGCACTTGCTGCAGAAATTAACCGTGGAGCGTTTTTTGTAAGCCAGACCTTTTTCATACATCCAGATAAAAAATAGCTGTTCCCAGCGGTAATATTTCGGCTCACAGGTGGATATTTCCCGATCCCAGTCGTAGCTGAAGCCCATACGTTTGAGCTGTTTTTTCATGTGGTTGATATTTTCATTGGTCCACTGGGTGGGATGAATTTTATGTTCGATGGCGGCGTTTTCCGCAGGCAGACCGAAAGCATCCCAGCCCATCGGATGTAGAACATTGAAGCCCTTCATGCGTTTATAACGGGCAACAACATCGCCGATGGTGTAATTACGGACATGGCCGATATGAATTTTGCCGGAAGGATAAGGAAACATTTCCAATAAATAATATTTTTTCTTTTGCGGGTCTTCGGTAACCTTGAAAGCTTTTTCATCCTCCCACTTTTTTTGCCACTTTTCTTCAATTGCGATTGGTTCGTACTTCATATTTTATAATATCTCCGAACACAAAATATTGTGAAGTTTCTCTAGCATATAGAAGCAACGCTTTCAATCCTTTTAATATTTTTTATTGGCAAGAACCGTCTGACACTGAAGGGCTAAATCCTTCAGCCTCTGAAGTCTGCTTGTGTGATTTGCCGCAATTAATAAATTAGCCAGACCGTTATTGATGTGTTGAAGAAAAGCGGGTTTATTTTTTTTGAGCCCCAGAAAACCATACGCCCCCAGCGCCTGCAAAAGCCTTTGAACTGAGCCCATCCAGAAATTATGAACAAACTCATCGCGGCTGTAAGCGGGATTCATTAGTTCATAATAAAAGTTTATCAATTCGTTTCTTTCTTCATCGGTAAATGTCACATAAGGATCGCAGATCAGCGAACCGAGATCATAAAAAAGGCATCCTTCTCGCATTCCCTGAAAATCAATCAATATCGATTTGCCGTTCTTAATCATGATATTCTGCGATTGAAAATCGCGATGAATAAGACAAGGCTCATTTTTTTGCAAGCGTGCGCTAAGTGATTCTAATTCCTTTTTTAATTCTTTAAGCAAAGATGACGGAAGCTTTATCTTGCAAACTTCCCCCACAAGATTTCCCAGAAAATAGTCATGCTCCCACTTATACAGTCTGGGGCCATAGCTTTCGGACAATTTTAAATTCGTGGGGATTGATACCAGAGGACAGGCGTGCAGGCGGCGAATTTGCGTAAGCGCTTGGAAATAATAATCGCGCCTTTTATCCCAGGGCAGAGCTCTTTGCGACCATAGATCAACATCGCCTAAATCTTCGATAAGCAGAAAATGTTGCGAAACATCTTGCACAATGATCCGCGGCACGGAAATATCAAGGCCTGCCAGAAACTTGTTAATACCCACCCAGTAAGCATTTTCTTCCACTTCGTTGCCGTAATGCATAAAAACGTAACTGGTTTTATCCGGCAGGCAAACACGAAAAAATTCACGGTCGGAACCGCCTTTTTTAATGGGCGCAAATTCAACATCTACCGCGTCCAAATGATCGTTTAAAAATTTCTGTATTTCCTTGTTCATAAGTTCTTCTTCTTTGTCATTACCCGGCTTGACCGGGTAATCCAGTGCTTCTTTATCCCCCTCTTTACTAAAGAGGGGTGAGGGGAGATTTTTTTAAGTTAGAGTTTAAAATCCCTCTTTCTCTCCCTTTATAAAAGGGAGACTTAATTTTTTGATTCCCGCCTGCACGGAAATGACGACTTTGAATGAGATTTAACTAATCCCGGCATTGCGTAACATCTCGTACTCTTCTATCGTACCCACATCATACCAATAACCTTCATCTATAACTATACCTCCGACCGAACGCGGATTCTCTTTAATCATTTCAATCAGCGGCGGCACAATCGATTCCACACGGCCTGCTTCCAATCGGTTCAAGAAATCTTTTTCCACAATATAAATTCCGGCAAAAAGGCAGCTCCGCATTCCCGGATTTTTTAACGTATGCCGCATATCGCAGACAAAACCGTCTTGATCAATGTTGACATTGAGCAGAGGCCCGCTGCTGCGCAGAGCCAGCGTGACGGATGTTTTTAATTTAAAATGACCGGCGATGAGCGGCGCAAGCGGCAGATTGGTGATAATATCGCCGTTGTAAACGATGATGCGTTCTTCATCGGCAATCAGGTCTTCAATGTTTTTGATGCCGCCCGCCGTATCCAGTAAAACCGGCTCATGCCGGAACGTGATCGGAATGCCCTGCCAGTTTCCATCCGGAAACGCTTTAGCATATTTTTCCGCGCAGTGGTGAGTATTGACAATAAATCTTCGTACGCCGATAGCGCGCAGATGCTCCATCGCATATGTGATGATCGGCCTGCCGCCGATTGGCAGTAATGGCTTGGGTATGTTTTCGGTGAGCGGCCTCAGCCTCGTTCCTAAACCAGCGCCTAAAATAAATGCCGTATTAATTTGTTTGGATGACATCTCTCCCTTACACTCAAGTCATACTGAAGTTTGTACCGGCAGGAAAACCGATAAAATGTTATCTCTTGTCAATAATGGCGACTAACACCTCACTCTTCGCGCTTTATGTCCTGTTTGTCCAGTTTATGTCCAGTTTGTAAGCTGAATCAACGTATGTCCTGTTTGTCTACTTTGCGGCCTGTAGTCCCTATTTTATTCAGCAACCCTTTGTTGACTAAATCCTCAAGGTCTCGAGATGCGGATCTGATGACCACACCGGTCTTCTCACGGTAATCCCGATTCGTAATCCGACCTTGCGATTTAACAATGGCAATGGCAATCCTCTGCCGGTCATTAATGCCAAAACGATCCATAACTTCCGCCGTCAACCAATCCCGCCAGAGGGTTATGACAAATGAACCGCTACGCTGCTCAAATTGCGGCTCCGGCAATCCTGCTTCCAGGCAAAGCTCAATCATGCGCTGGGTTCCCGAACCTGCCTTTTCAATGTAGCGTGTCAGATATAGCGACTCGGCAATCAGAGGATTATTGGGCACTGAAGGGTGATCGTTGCGCAAATCATCAATCGTAAGATTGCCAGGCAGTTTGCCGGGATTCCAAATTTCAAGCCGGTCGGCAAAAAGACGCACTTCCACAGAGGCATTACTGTAATAATCGCGATGGGCAATAACATTCACAATTGCTTCTCCAATGGCATCAGGCGGCAATTCGTAAGTGGCAGGAGCGGCATTACTAAGGGTGCGGGTACCAACGGCACGATTTATTTTAGCCAGCACGAAATCGCGGGCTTGATCGGCTTGTTCAAAAAGATCGCCGCTGTAAATCTGCTGGGACGCAAAGGGCCGCTGATATTGTGTCCCGTGGTTGTGCACACATTTGGTTTCGGCGCTGCGATGATATCGCTGGGGGTTGGAACCAAACAGCAGCATGGCGGCATTGGCTGGTTTCTCGTTTTCCATTAAATTTAGATGCGTCAGTAAGGCCTGTGTTGTTGTATTGGATTTGAGAGGGAAGGCGCGCTCCCGGCGGGCGGTTTCCAAAAACCAATCAATGCGTTTGCGGGAAAGGTCGTTGAGATTGGCTTTATCACAAGCGGTTGTGTCAAAAGGTGGAACACGTAATGCGCCCAGACAATCAAGGTGATCAACAAGGCTGGCATAGACTGCCGAAGTCAGGGCATTGACATTATCAATGCGTCGGCGGATAACCTCGGCGCTGGCCCTGCTGACCAATTTTTGCATTTTAGGCGAACGCCTTTTCTCGTCCGCTCCCCAAACATAGATGAGCCTTGTCTTCCGGTGCTTAGTCGCATGATTGTACTCCTGTTCGGTTGGCGATACACCACTCTGATCTTCACCGCCGTATTCATAACCAAAGATTCCCAGATAGATGTCACAGCGCTTCACTTCGTCCAGATAAACTTCGTCCGAACGGCGGTCTTTCGCCGGCAGCTCCTCGAAGAGGAAAACATCGGCAACAAATCGGTGCAAAAAAGCGTCACCCATGAGAAAAGCCTTCAAATCCTGGCGGATTTGTTTGAATTCACTCTGGACACTGCTGATGAATATTTTAAGTCGTGCGGCTGCCATTATTTACTTCCCCGTAATTTTTGTTGTCGTTCAGTGCGCTGCGCTTTATCCACTTTACGTCTTCGCCCTTTTCACTGATCCAGCCCTTCGATGATCCGCACTTCGGGAATGGTCTTTTGTTTGGCCATGGCGATGAACACCGGCCGCTTTAAACCTCTGTATCGACGGCTTTGATTTCGATGGTCATTTACCTGCCACAATGACGATTTCTTCTTCTGTCAACTCGTAAAGTTTGTAAATCATTTCATCCAATTGCTTTTCTAATGCGCTTATGTCGGCTTGGGCATTTTCTGCTTTGGCGGAAAGTATTTTGTCAACTATGGTTATAATTGGTTTTACTTCTTTTGCATTGAAAATTGGAATTTGTAATAATGGTTCTTTGTCTAACTGATAATTGTTACCCTGCATCTTTCCCTTATTCTTGAGCCAGAAAGCAATCAGTTTTGAATTTAGAATTGCTGTCAGATATTTTAAGTTGATTTTTTCCGATTTGATTACATAAAATGTTGCTGAGACATAACAGTCAAAATCTGTGTAGGTGAACATTGGTTCGTTTGCACATTTTCGCAATACAATAATTTTTTCGTCTTTGAAAAAATATTCTTCTCTTGCCCTGTGCAAACCATAAGGTTTGTTGTCGGATGTAATTACCTTTTGAAATTTATCCAAGTGCTTTTTAATGTTCGGATATGGTTTAATGTTTTCTGTATACTTAAACTTTGAATCAGTATAAATTATCCACTCATCGTTTTCTTCGTTGCCATACCACTTGTGTATTTGCTTTGTAATGTAGTATGGCTTTATCAGTTCAAGTTCCTTTTTATTAAAGTCCAAATTTTTTTTCTCATCATCACTCAAAACAAAAATTCCTTGTCCAACTCTGAACTTATCTCCTAATATTTTTTGGTTTGGCTTGTTTAATAAATCTTGAGGTAGAACTATTCCTTGCGCTACTTCTGTATTTTCATTTAGCTGAAAATTTCCTTTGGCTTTGATTTTATCCAAAATGGTTTCAAAAACATCGTTGCTAAATGTAAATGACCTGTCTTTTAGATTTTCTTTTGAAATTAAAGGAATCAAATATTCTGTTATTTCTGTTGGTTTTTTTGTAATGAGGTCAAGCACATCGTCAAAAACAATTTTATCGCCAATCAATCTTCGTAATTCAAAATTGTAATTGTCATTTGTATTATCGTTTATGAAAAGCATTACCATTGTTTGAATATCGGCACTTTCAAAAATCATGTAGCTTCCAAAATCCAAAAGGGAATGAATGGTTGATTCATTCAAAATCTTTGCTCTCATTTTTGATGCACCAGCGTTGGTTGTCCAATTATTTGTGGCAATGAAACAAAGAACACCTGATTTCTTTCTCAGGTAATCTAAATTCTTACAGGCAAACAAATACCACAAGTCCATTTTACCCTGATAGTAAGGTGAGTTTCTCACACCTTCAAAAGCATCTCTAAATGTATATTCTTTTATATTGCACGTTTCAAACAGTGCGTCCTCTTTTCCTTCCGTAATGTACGCTATTTGGTTGCGCAGGTCGCGCAGGGTATTGTTGACTGGCGTGGCGGAGAGCATGAGAACTTTTGTTTTTACCCCGGACTTAACAACCTTTTCCATTAACCACTTTGCGCGGTTCATTTTGACCGTGTTGTCATCTTTGACTTTGTCCATCGGATTGCCACGGAAATTGTGTGATTCGTCTATGACAACTAGATCATAAGCACCCCAATTAAAATTTTCCAAATCGATACCATTGGCAGCAGCTTTACCAGATTCACGGCCCATATCTGTGTGATAAAGAACAGTATAATTATATCTGTCTTTCTTAAATGGATTGAGTGCGTGATTTTGACTGGCCTGATAGATTGTCCAATTGCCTGTGAGCTTTTTCGGGCAGACAACAAGCACTCGCGCGTTGAGCAGCTCAAAATATTTTATTACGGCTAATGCTTCAAATGTTTTACCTAAACCAACGCTATCAGCAATTATGCAACCATTGTGCTTCAGAATTTTGTTAATCGCTCCTTTAACTCCGTCTTTTTGGAAGTCATAGAGCATATTCCAGATTTCACTATCATAGAAGCCGGTCTTCTCATCTAATAGACCACCCTTTTTTTGCTCATCAAGATAATTTTCAAAAATATGATAAAGTGTTTTGAAGTAAACAAACGCAGGATCGTTCTCGATATACAATTGTTCAAGATATGTTAAAACCTGTGCCTTAACATCTTCCACTAAACCCGTCTGGTCATTCCAGATTGAATCAAACCAGCTTTTAAGTTCTTGCCGGTCTCTGTCACTATCAATAATAAGATTCAGTTCTATGTTTTTACTGCCGCCAAGTCCAAGTCCATTGACTGTGAAATTGGAACTGCCAGCGATTGCTTTTTCAATGCCGCTTTCCTGTCGCACATGATATAGTTTCCCATGTAAAAAATTTGGTTTTACCATGGAACGAATTTCAGTCTTATTCTTTATCCATTCAGCACACTCACGCGCTATCTTCTTTTGGCAAAGCCTTTTTTCAATCGGCATGGCTATTTTGTCATCCTCTATTTTAAAATCTCTTGTATTAATTTTGTCAGGATCTAAAGATTTAATAAAGGTAGGTTCGCCAAAAAGGAATTTCAGATTATTGATGCCGTCAAGATTGCTCTTTAAATGATGATACGCATATATTGTAAAATATGCTGAAACAATAGATACGTCTGAATTTGATGAAATGGCTTCTTTGAGAAAATCACCAACGTTCCCATGAGTGTGATTATCGCGTATCGCTGAATAGCTCATTTAAAAAAATCTCCCGTGTGGTGTGTGCATTTAATGGTTATTCTAAAAATTCAACCTGCGTCAGGTTTTTGTAAGTATGCGCGTCCACTAGATATTAAATTTTATATTAATGCGGACATAATACAACTTTAAAGAAACATTTCAACAGTTAATCATCAACGTGTGGTTAGCCCCTTGGTTCTTTCTTGTATTTCTTGCCGTACTCCGGATCAATCTTCACCAGCGCCGCCACAACAAATCCGGGTATGGTCGTGATCAAAATCCAGACAAAGAAATTTTTATAGCCCAACATTTCCTGAATCCAGCCGCTCCCCATCGCGGGGATCATCATGCCCAGCGCCATAATGCCCGTGCCGATCGCGTAAAATACGGTTTTATATTCGCCTTGCGAAACCATGATCATATACATCGTGTAGGCCGTAAAGCCAAAGCCGTAGCCGAATTGCTCCAGAGCTACGGCGGAACCGACAAGCCATAAGCTTTCCGGCTGAAAATGCGATAGATACACAAAAATCAAATCCGGCACGTGCATGATCAGCACCATCGGCCACAGCCAGAATTTCAAGCCTTTTTTGTAAACAACGTAGCCGCCCAAAAGCCCGCCCAGCATCAGCGCTATGACGCCAACCGTGCCGTAAATGATACCGACCTCCGCCGTGGTCAGACCCAGACCGCCTTTGATGCGGGAATCAAGCAAAAACGGCGCGACCATTTTCACTAATTGCGCCTCTGCAAAGCGGTAAAACAGAAAAAAGCAGATGATGATAAGAATATCTTTACGCCGGAAAAATAAGGTCAAAATGCGGAAGTATTCCATCAAAAAGTTTTTTGATTTATCCCACGGCGCGTTTTTATCTATGGCTGGTCGCGGCAAAACAAAAAAGTGATAGATAAATAAACCCAGAAAAACAGCCGCCGCACCGATAAAGGCCAGCGACCAGGCGCGCGCCACAGGATAGCCGTAATTTTCCAGCACACCGGCCATAATCACCAGTCCGCCTTTGGCGGCAATGGTGGCAACACGGTAAAAAATAACACGCACGCCGACAAAAGCCGCCTGCTGAGGTGTATCGAGCGCCAGCATATAATAACCGTCAGCGGCTATATCATGCGTGGCGGAACTGAAAGCCATAATCCAAAACATGGCTAAAGAGTAACGCACAAAATTAGCAGCGGGCAGAGTCAGCGCAACACAGGCCAGCGAGCCACCGATAGCAAGTTGCATCGTCAGAATCCAGAAACGTTTAGTGCGGAAAATATCGACAAACGGGCTCCAGAGAGGTTTAATTACCCAGGGAAGGTAAAGCCAACTGGTGTAAAGAGCGATTTGCGTGTTGGAGAGCCCCAGTCGTTTATATAAAATAACACTGACCGTCATGGCAATCATGTAGGGAATGCCTTCGGCCAAATAAATAGTCGGCACCCAAAACCAGGGATTCCGATCCGCATTCTTCGCTGTTTTGGTTTTTATTTCGGACATAGTTTAAAAATATTTCTTTTTAAAATTTTTCACTAATTAACTATCGTCTTGTGCTCTCAATCAAACTTAATCATGCGAAATCACCAGTCGTCATACCGGCGAAGGCCGGTATCCAGAACTTACCAATAATACTGGATTCCCGCCTGCGCGGGAATGACAGAAATGAAAATTTTTTCAGTATAATTTTTTTATCTGTGCTCCGGTAAAGTAATGAGCTAATATTCCCTCGACATTAAATCCTTTGTCTGCCATGACCGCCGCGCCTATCTGGCACAGGCCCACACCGTGCCCCCAACCACCGCCGGTAAGTGTAAAACTTCCCACGGAACCATCAACCGCGCTCGTTTTTGATACAACAAAAGCGCTGCTTAAAAGATGGTTTGCCGATAGCCAACGGCGGATTTCCAATTCTTTACCGATGATCACCGTTCGTTGGGAGCCTTCAATTTTCAATTTAAAAATTCTGCCGGAAGGACCGCGCTCCAAGGGAATCAGATTTTGCAATGTGCCGAAATCAATGCCCGATTTTTTCCGGAGTATTTCTTCCAGATCCTGCCTCTTGTATATGACCTGCCAGCGATAGAAATCAAGAGTCTCCTGATCAAACACCGGCAGAATCCTGCCCAACAACTCTTTGTCTGTTGTGTTGCAATAAGCCTGAGGCCTGCCGGTAAGCCAGCCTTCGGCTTGGGCCTCCGATTGAATGGGGGGATGTTGCCCAACATTGTCGGTTACACTCTTCAGATAGTCCGGGGATTTGTCCTCCCAGGCCGTGGAAAAAATCTCCGTTTGTCCGCCGCAGGATTTGTAGTAGCGGGCATCGCAAATTTCTCCGGCATAAACCAGGAAAAGTCCGCGAGTATCCTTTATTGCCGTATGAACATTTTCGGAAATTATTCTTGTTATACCCTGATAGCGCTGACAGTGGTCGTCCGCACAAACATCAAATCCTATATGATCATTGACGTCCTGCCAGACGACGATTTCATTTTCATTTTTTGACGCAGGATTAGACCGCACTGTTTTCTTTTTCGCGAGCATCGCAACGAGCCAACTGCGAGCGGTTATAGCTTGTGCTTTTAAAAATTCCAGCGGCGCTTGGGCGGACATTTCCGAGGAAATAACACTTTCCAGATAATCTTCCAGAGAGATTTCATTGATGAGATTAAAAGAGGAATCGGAACCGGCCGACAAAAATAAATTGCCGCGAAATGATTGCTCCTGACTTCTTTGCCAGTGGAAATCAATGCCGATTTTAACATCAAATACCGTAAAACTCGTTCCTTCCGCAGCTGAAAGTAAAATTTCTTTTTGTCTGAATCTTTCCGTTCCTGACGAATCGATGAGCCCAACGAGCCCTTTATCAGCCCGAACGGTAAATTGACCTTCTATCGCACTGCCATCAGCAAGGGAAAATCGTTCGTTAAAAGCTATATGAGCTTCGTTATAGTTTTGCAGCAGGGCTACTTTAATTTCAGGTTCACTATTAATCATGGTTTGTCCGGCATTATTAAACAGCATTTCTCAGGCGCGATACATAGCCATTTCAGCGGTACTGGTTTAAGAGGAAAAGCAAAAGAAGTCAAGAAAGTTATCTGGAGAACAAAATCTATAACCAACGGATATTATCCCCCAAAGCTGGCTTTGGGGGATAATTCGACCTGCAAGCTTCAGCTTGGTGACCTTTAGGTTATGCACTCTGTTTCTGAAGCTTGGGTCTCATTGCCCCAAGCTTACGCGGGATAATTCGACCTGCAAGCTTCAGCTTGGTGACCTTTAGGTTATGCACTCTGTTTCTGAAGCTTGGGTCTCATTATCTTAATGCTTGAATATCAGTAATTTATCATGTATGAAGTTCCATTATCTAATAATGGATTGATTATGGTGCATATCTGGCCAATTGGAGGAGGCAAAGGAGGATCCGGCAAGAGTTTTTTAGCCAGTTCCTTAGGACGTCTTTTAGCGGGATTGGGTAAAAAAACCCTCCTGATTGATCTCGATTTGGGTGCGGCAAATCTGCACACCCTGGTAGATGTCCCTTATCCGGAAAAATGTCTTTCCGATTTCATCAGAAATGAAATCACCCTTTTAGAAAACATCGTTCTGGAAACTCCCGTCCCCAATCTTTTTCTAATCAGCGGCGCTCAAGATAATCTGGACATCGCTAATCTTCCCTATGATAAAAAGATAAAAACTCTGAAGGCCATATCCAAATTGAAATACGAATATATTTTTCTGGATCTGGGCGCGGGCACTTCTTTTAACACTCTTGATTTTTTCCTGACTTCGCGAAATGGCATATTCATTACCACGCCAGAACCTACTTCTATTGAAAACGTCTACCGGTTGATGCGCGCTATTTACTTTCGCCGGATTCGTCATTATTTCACTGCAACTGCTTTTAGGGCGCTGGAAGAAAAAGTCAGGCGGAAGTTTGGCGACAACTCTTTCAATAAACCGGAGTGCATTATTTCCGTGGTTAAAAAATATCATTCTGAAAAATACCTGCAGCTGGAAAATGATTTTAATTCTTTCAAATTCAAACTTATTATCAACCAATTGCGCAAGCAGGATAACATCGCTCTGGGTTCACAGATATGCAAGATTATCGAAAAACATCTCGGGTTCCATGTTGATTTTTCCGGCAACATCGCTTACGATGAACATGTTCATGATGCCATTTGTCAGCGGGTATCGTTTTTAGACCGTTATCCCCATACGCTTGCCGCCAATGATCTCCGCGAGCTAAGCAAGCGAATCAGTAATTCTGCCGGCGAACAATTGATGCTTCACTATTTATAAAATTACTCTAGAGTGTTCAGCATTTGAGGTTTTAATATGGAAAGAAATTTTGCTGAGCTAAATTATTATGAAATGCTGGATGTTAAACCGAATGCGGCAGCTCTGGAAATTCGCAGCGCTTATAACACCGCCCTGCAAATATATCAAACTGATTCTCTGGTTAGTTATTCTTTTTTTTCGCCGGAAGAAAGAAAAAAAATTCTTGCCCTTTTGGAAAAAGCTTACTTTACGCTCATTAATGAAAAAGAAAGGGAAATCTACGATAACGAACTTATACGGCTGGGAATTATCAATGCTGCAGAAATGAACCCGGCGGTTAAAGGTCCTGTCAGTATTTTTGATATTAACCGGCAGAGGGATACCTCCGGTATGTTGAAGATTCATAACGCTGAATTAAAAGCAAAAGTTTCTCAAAATCAGCGCATCAGAGAAATTCTTTCCCAACAGGAGATTAGCGGCACTGACCTTAAGGCCATTAGAAATGAGTTGGGTGTGGCTATAGAAAAAATTCATCAAGAAACAAAAATCCGTATTGATTATCTAAACAGTATAGAGGAAAATAACATAGAAAAACTGCCGCCGGCAGTTTTTCTCAAAGGCTTTATTAAAGCCTACCTAAAATGCCTCTATATTGAACCGGCAGACGAGATTAGCGCCCGTTACATGAGCGGTTTGGCACGCAATTGAATTTATTTGGCGACAAAAATTAACTTGACAGGCCTTGTCAAAGAGGAACATTATTTATCCGTAATTATCCATTTCTTTTCCCCTGCACTTCGTTTATGATAATTTATTGAATCAAGTTTCAGATTATGTTAATCGTATCCGGGTTTTGATTTTATGGAGTGAGAACAAATGAGTGTTTTTGAATACGTGGCGTTGGATGAGAAAGGACGCCAGCGTAAGGGATTTGTTGATGCGCCGGGTATTGCCGCGGCGCGACAGAAGCTGCGGGAAGAAAACGTTTATCCCGTCGAAATTAATCAGGCAGCCGACAGGAAAGAACCATCATTAGCGGGAGTTTTAAAGATTAACATCTGGGAAAGAGTTTCCGCCAACGATGTTTCCATGTTTACCCGTCAGTTATCCACTCTTTTAGGCGCTGGGATGCCCCTGGTGCCTTCACTTTCAATCTTAATGAAACAGGCCAAGAATCCCCTTTTAAAAAAATCATTAGCTCAAATTCGCGAGCAGGTTAACGAAGGTAAAAGCTTAACGGAAAGCATGTCCGGTTTTCCTCAAATATTTCCGCCTTTTTACTTAAACATGGTCAGAGCCGGGGAAGCATCGGGAACAATCAACCTTGTTTTAGAGCGGTTGGCGGATTTCAGTGAGAACCAGCAGACATTAATGAACAAAATTCGTTCCGCCCTTGCTTATCCTATTATCATGTTTTTTATGGGAAGTGCCGTTATTTTTCTATTGATGGCTTTCGTTGTGCCGAAGATTACCGGCATTTTTGCCGATATGAATCAAACCCTGCCTTTGATTACAATTATTTTGATTACAATCAGCAATTTTTTAAAATCTTTCTGGTGGCTTATTCTGATTCTTCTGGCCGCGGGAGTGGCCGCTTTTAAATATATGACGACCAACACGGAAGGGGGCAAGCGCCAGTGGGACAATGCAAAACTGAAAATTCCGGTATGGGGTCAGGTCAACCGGAAAATAGCAATTGCCCGTTTTTCCCGGACACTGGCCACTCTGCTGCAAAGCGGTGTTCCGCTTCTTTCGGCAATGGAAATAGTCCGCAACGTCGTAAATAATATTATCATCGGCGAAGCAATCAGTAAAGCCAGTAAAGATTTGGAGGAAGGCAAGGGTCTGTCCGGTCCTTTGACACAAAGCGGCATCTTCCCTCCCCTGGTGATTGAGATGATTGCCGTGGGAGAACAAAGCGGCACGCTGGAGAGGATGCTCAACCGCATAGCCACGGCTTACGAAACGGAAGCTCAATCCGATATAATGGTTATGACTTCTCTTCTGGAGCCGGTAATGATACTGGTAATGGGGCTTGGGGTCGGCTTTATTGTCGTTTCCATTTTGTTGCCGATATTTGAAATGAACCAGTTAGTGAGGTGACGACTTAGTAAAAGACCCATATGCTGCGTTTACGTGCATGGAATTTAACGATTTAATAAATAGAGGTTGATTATGAAAAAGATCAGACAAAAGAAAAACACACAGGCAGGGTTTACCTTAATAGAGTTGATGGTGGTAATTATTATTTTAGGAGTGCTTGCCGGCCTGATTATTCCCCGTGTTATGGGACGCCCCGACGAGGCACGGCAAGCCAAAGCTAAAATACAAATTGAAAGTATCGAATCAGCGTTGAAACTTTACAAACTCGATAACGGCGGTTATCCCACAACTGAACAGGGTTTGCACGCTTTGGTGGAAGCTCCCACTGCCGGGAACCTTCCGAAAAACTGGCGTCAGGGCGGCTATCTGGAAAAAGACAAAGTTCCCAAAGACCCGTGGGGAAATGAATTTGTTTATGTCAGTCCCGGTTCTCACGGCGATTTTGATTTAAGTTGTCTGGGTAAGGATGGTGAGCCTGGAGGAGAAGGTGTCGATAAAGACATCAATAATTGGGAACTTGAATAAGCAAGGTTTTACTCTTGTCGAATTATTGCTGGTAATCGTGCTCATTGGAGTGGTTCTGGTATTGGCAGTTCCCTCCATGAGGGACACTTTGACCGGTGATAAGCTCCAGAAGGCTTCGCGTCAGTTTATCGGGATGGAAAGAAAACTGCGCGGTGAAGCCGTCCGCGATCAAATAGACTACATTCTTTGCCTGGATTTGCCCAACTCCGCCTATTGGGTTTTGGCCTCCGACATGACGCCGGAAAAACAAGACGAGATAAAAAAGCGTCCGCAGCATTTACCTTCAGATGTTATTATCCTGGATGTTGTGGGAGAAAACAATAAAAAACAATCCGCGGATGAAGCAAGGATTAAATTCGGAAAAAATAATATCTGTTCTCCGGCCGTAATCCATCTGGCTTATGAAGAAGATAAAATGACCATCGTGATAAATCCCTTTCTGGGTGTAACGGATATTTACGATAAATATGTTGATGTTTCCCTGGCTGTTTCAGGACAACCCAATTCCAGATAAAGGATGGGCGGCGGGCATGACGCAAAACAAAGAAAACGGTTTCACACTTATGGAAGTGATGATTGCCATGGCAATTCTGGCGATCGCGCTCGTTGCTGTCTTTCAGTCGCAGTCACAGAGCATTTCCATGTCCACCGATTCCCGTTTTATGACCACAGCTTCTCTTCTGGCTCAAAGCAAGATGGTCGAGGTGGAAGCCGCATCTACACTGGACAACCACAGTGACGACGGAGACTTTGGTCCCGATTATCCTCAATATATCTGGCATCTGGAAGTTGGCGATACCCAACTGCCGCAGTTTAAGAAAATTGATGTTACGGTAACCAATAAATTTTTTATCAGCCGCGGAACATACAACCTTGTTCTTTACAAGACGGCGGGAATGTAACTTATGACCGGTCAACCCATAAAAAAAAATATTCGCTTAAGCGGATTTTTTGAAAAACTCCATGTTTCGGGGCTGTTCAAAAATGCTCAGGTGCAAGGCGCGCAAAAAACCGAATCGCGAGGCGTATATAGATATACGTTGAGCGGTGAGGTTTGCAGCGTAACACAGAAGACGCGTTGTGCCCTTCAGGGTATGAGCGTTTTTCAACAGCCTCGCAGCGGATTTACACTGGTGGAGGTAATGATTTCCATCTTTATTCTGGGATTGGTTATGGCCACAGTTTATGTCTCTTACAGCGGCATTTTGAAAACTTCGCATCAGATGGAGGAAGAAGGCAGCATTTATAAAATGGCCCGTACGTCCATGGACAGGATGATTAAAGATTTATCATCTCTGCAGACCTCCTCCGGCACCTTTGATTTGCGCGCCGAGAAAAAAACATTAAGCAAACATAATTTTTATTCTCTTTCTTTCTGGTCGGCATCTCATCTGGTTTTTGGCGAAAATGAGGGCACAGGGCGTCCGGCGGAGATCAGTTACTATGTGCAAGAAGATGAAGGCGGGGGCAGCTTTTCTTTGTGGAGATCGGATCTGCCCGGCGCCAAAACTTCCCTGGGGAAAAACACCGGCGGCGGATTTGTTATTTGTCAAAACGTCGATTCCTGGAGTTTAAGATTTTATGATTCTACAGGCGAGGAATTGGACTCCTGGAATTCTTCTTCATCTTCGACAGAGCAAAACGGCAAGGTCCCCGCAGCTGTAAAAATAGAACTGTTCCTGGTCAATTTAAATGACAAGGAAAAACCGTACAAATTTATGACGAAGGTATTTTTACCGGTAAAGAAACAAACGCCATGAAAAACAAATTTCACAATCCACTGCTTACACGGGATTGTTCAACTTACCAATTTCCGTCGTGGATGCCCTTCAGGGTACGCACTTCGTTACGGAAATTGTGGTTTCACAATAATCGCGGGATCGCGCTGATCACGGTAATATTGATCGTCGGCATTTTAGTGGCTGTCGTCATCGAATTGAACAGATCGTCCCGCGCCGATATTTATGACGCGGCCAATTTAAGCGACGGCATTAAATTAACTTATATTGCCAAATCCGGCTTTTACGGGGCAGCCGCCTTGCTGAATAATTCCCAAAACAGTTACGACACTTTGCGTGATGATTGGGCAAAAGCAGACCTTTTATCTAAAAAAGCCACAAGTCTTTTCACTGACGGTTATTTTATTGCGACAATTGAAGATGAAACCGGCAAGATCCCTCTTAATAAACTGGTAAATGGAAAAGAATACAATGCGGCCATTAAAGATATCCTGATTAGATTGCTGGGCCAGCCGGAATTCGGACTGGACGAAAGAAAAGTAAATGAAATAGTCGATTCCATCAAAGACTGGATTGACACTGATGAAGAAGTTACCGGATATGGAGCGGAGAGTTCTTATTACACTTCTTTAGATCCGCCATATGAGGCGAAAAATGCTCAGTTGGATTGCATTGAGGAATTGCTTATGGTAAAGGGGGTAACAAAAGAAATTTTTTACGGGACAAAAGAAAAACCGGCTTTGGCTGGTTACGTTACCGCCGACAGCGACGGACTAATAAATATCAATACGGCGCCCAAGATGGTTTTACGCGCGCTTTCTGCCGCGATCAGCGCTGAACTGGCTGATAGAATGGATGAATACCGCAGGGAAGAAGGCAATGATTTATCCAGTCCCCAGTGGTATAAACAAGTTTCCGG
>PLMV01000106.1 GCA_003141615.1 Syntrophaceae bacterium | reverse complement strand
CATGGTGGCTAATGCCGCCGAGAGTCTGGGCATGGAAGTCTGGGGATACGATCCTTTCCTGTCCATCGAGGCGGCCTGGAGGCTGTCCCGCAATACCAAGAAGGCGCCAAGCCTGGACAAACTCCTGTCCGAGTGCGATTTCATCTCGCTTCATGTCCCTCAGAACAAGGACACCAAGGGATTCATCAATGCCGATAAATTCGCAATCATGAAGAAGGGCGTGGTAATCCTGAATTTCGCCAGGGGGGGACTCGTGGATACCCCGTCCCTGAAGAAGGCCATCGCCGACGGTATCGTAGCATGCTACGTGACGGATTTCCCCGATGAAGAGGTCATCAAGACGGATAAGGTCATTGCCATTCCGCATCTGGGGGCCTCCACCGAAGAATCGGAAGAAAACTGCGCCATCATGGCGGCTATGCAGCTCATGGATTTCCTCGAGAACGGGAACATCAAGAACTCGGTCAATTTCCCGGAATGCGCCCTAGACAGGACGGGCAAGCAGAGGCTGACCATCTCGAACCAGAACTCGCCGGGCATGATTGAGCGAATCACGCACTTCATGGCCGACCACAAGATCAACATCGCCGACATGATCAACAAGAGCAAGGGCAATGTCGCCTATAACATCATCGATCTCGACGGCGACATAACCGAGGACCTGGTCAAGCAGATCAGAGCGGCTGAAGGAGTGCTCGGGGTCAGAGCGCTTTAATAATACCTCTGGCACTTTCTCCATTTATCAAAAAAGTGTCTGGCTTACCTCTGCCAGACACTTTTTTATTTATGCGCATACCGGTCCAGACATCCCCGGATATAACGCTCAAACTCTGTCCCTAGGTGAATATCCCGAAATGGCCTTCGCAGAGGATATCGGCTTTCAGATCCAAAAGCTTCTCCATTGATTCACGCCACTGCATGATATCCAATCCGAAATCTACATGAAAAGGGCCATTGGATATTCTGACCGAAAATAATTCGCTGCGCTCCCCGTTCAAGATGAACCACTATTGAATCCGGAGTATAGGCGCACATCGGCATCATGGATGTGCTCATCGAAAACGGCATCCTCATCGATGTTATCGTGCGTTCCAGCACCGGATTTTTAATCCGTTGGCCGAGGGTTAAAATCCCTCACGGCCCACCAAAGAAATCAAGGGTTTTCGGTATTTACGCTGAAAGCCCTTTTTCATATCTTGCCAAATCACGCCAAATTAAGGGCATTTTGTGCACAAATCGCGCACATTTCTCCCTCCATTTTATTTTTCTTTTTCTGTGATAAAAGAAAATCGGCTGGTAACCCATGGCTCCGGGTTTCCATCAAAAATTTTTTCCACAAATTTTACGCGATTATTTTTTCCTATAAGCAAAATTGTTGAAGAACGGGTGCCGTAACCCGGGCTGGTAATAAATATAGACGACAATACCCGCTCCCATTCCAGGCCTATGCCTGTCGCTGGCAGTTTGTTGTCCGGCGGAATGTGATGATCAGCCAGCAAGGCAAATAATGCTTCTTCCAATTCATTGCCTTTTTTATCCAGCGCGGCCTTCAATAGCTTTTTACCCCTTGATACTTTTGGCCAAGGTATATTCAGGAGATGATTGCTTAAACCATAGATTCCTGGTTTTAGTTTTTGTTTTTGTTTTTGTTTTTCCCCGCGATTGGAAAAAACAAAAAGGTCACTGCCCTCCCCCAGAATCAAATTAAAGCCATTGTATTTATCTGCCTGAGGGGAAATCTCTTCCAGATAATTACCGGCGTTTTGTTTTCCGGAAATGTAACGGCTGACAAGCCCGCCGCGCGATAGAGCATTGCTTTTAAAAGCGGAGGGATCGCGATAATTAGTGATGGCGGCAAATTTTCCTTTTTTGGTTACGCCCAGCCACGTACCACCTTCTTTTAAGTCGCGTCCGGCAAGCACTTGCGGTTGATCTTCCCAAAAATCCGCAGGGGCTGACGGCCGCTCATAAAATTCATCGCGGTTAGCCGCGAGAATCAACCGGTATGAGGGATGAACATTGTAAGCAAAAATTATCAGACACATTGTACTTCCTCTTTTTTCCCTTGCCCCTTACTCTTCACGATTCACTACCCTCAGTCTCTCCACGATCTTCGTCATCGTTTTTCCCGCCGGCGCGTCAATGATAATGTCGGCAATGTGATCTTGTTCCGTGGGACCGACATTGATAATGACAATATCTGCTCCGGAGCGCTTGGCGTAAAGCGGCATATAGGCGGCCGGATAAACAACTAACGAAGATCCAATAACGATGAACAAGTCGCATTCCTCAGCTTCCTGTGTCGCCAGCATCAATGTATCCTGAGGAAGAGCTTCCCCGAATAAAACCACATCCGGCTTCAAAATACCGTGGCAATGTTCACACGCCGGAACATGGCCGGGTGATATAGATTTCTGTTTTACGAGTTCGACAGGATAACGTTTGCGGCAATCAAGGCAAATCAGCCATCGCATATTACCGTGCAATTCGTGAACTATTTCCGGATTATTACCGGCTCTTTGATGCAGATTATCCACATTTTGCGTAATGACTGAACTTAATTTGCTCATTTTTTCCAACTCGACTATCGCATAATGAGCAGGATTGGGTTCGGCATTAAACATTAATCCGCCTTCTACAAGAAAATGCCATATTTTCTGGCGCGTCTCGCTGGAGCTTAAATATTTATTAATAGTGAAATCTTCGGGATCAACTTTAGTCCAGATGCCGCCCGGACCGCGGAAATCCGGTATGCCCGATTCCGTGCTGATACCCGCTCCGGTGAAAATTACGATTTTTCCCGCCGCAGCAATCATTTCCGCAGCCTTATTGATTTTTGTTTCCATAAACCGGCCATTACCCCTTTTTATGGTTTTTCCTCTTTCCGGTCAGAATAATTTCTTTGCCGTTTTCTCGATAGCTTCTTTTAATTTCATTCCACCGCCGGACTTAATTGTTTGACGAATATCTGTCAGCGTTTTTTCGCAGATATCCAGCATTTTACCGGTTTGAGGATTTCCCATGATTATATCGGCATAAAGCCCGGGGCTTTCCGTAAATACTTTTTTTATGATCTCCAGTTTTGTTTTAAAAATGGGTGTGGAAAATTTATTAATTTGCGTCAGAGGAATATCTGTTTCGGCAATCGCCATTCCTAATAATATCGTATTGAGATGATTGAGCACCTGAACAATTGCCATCATTTTATCGTGTTCATCGGGCGCTGTCTCTAAAACAACTAATTTATTTTTCTCGCAAATATTTTTAATCCAGGGAAACCACTTAGTTCCTCTGGCCGGATATAGAACAATATTTTGTCCGGATACATCCGTGAGAGCAGGCCCGAAAAGCGGGTGGCAGCCAATGACTTCCGCCGGTGAATTAGCCAGCATCAGTTTCACCGGTTCTTTTTTCAGCGACGTTAAATCCATCAAAAGAGTATCTTTAGCCAATAGCGGTCCGACTTGTTTAATTATATCGGCGGTAGCAGAAATGGGCACGGCCACCACAACAACATTGCAAATCCTGGCAATGTCGTTTATTTCCAATACTGTTTTCCTGCCGCAAATATGAACTGTGCAGTTTTCTTTCTGCAGCAAACCGGCAAGCCAGTGTCCCATGCCTTTTGTACCGCCAATTATGCCTACATTTATATGTTTCATCTACTGATCGCCTTTTGCCTGAGTAAATGGTCTGCTAAAACAATGCTCACCATTGCTTCGCAAACCGGCACTATTCGGGGCAGCACGCAAATATCATGTCTTCCCTGAATTTCAATTACCCGCTCTTTTCCTTTGGAATCTATCGTCTGCTGCGGTTTCGCTATCGATGGAATAGGTTTGCAATAAACGCGCAATACAATTTGTTCACCGCTTGTTATGCCCGCAAGTATTCCTCCTGCGTGATTTGTTTTAAATCCTTTTTTATTCATTTGATCATTGACTTCCGAGCCCATCCTTCGAGCGGCTTCAAGACCATCGCCGATTTCCACTGCTTTCACCGAACCGATGCTCATTAATGCTTTGGCTAAATCCGCGTTCATCTTGTCGAAAACCGGCTCGCCAATACCTGCGGGACAACCGCGCA
This sequence comes from Syntrophaceae bacterium, assembly GCA_003141615.1. GTDB lineage: Bacteria > Desulfobacterota > Syntrophia > Syntrophales > Smithellaceae > Smithella. The sequence goes on along the minus strand of PLMV01000106.1, from coordinate 7,455 downwards.
CAATAATTTCCACAACCCCGCCCAACGAATCTCCCTTTTTGCGGACTGCCGTAATCCTTTTTTCCATAGCTGCCGCAGCCTGCTGATCAGGACAGAAAAGAGCATTATCACGCACAACTTTCTTCAAATTTTTGTCTAACGGCATTTTATCGCGGTCAATTGCAATTGCGCCGATGGCCTGTGTGTAAGCAACGACATCCATACCTGCCTGAATAATAACTTTTTCGGCAATAGCGCCAGCGGCAACGCGCGCGGCAGTTTCTCTGCCGGAGGAACGTCCCCCGCCGCGCCAATCACGGATACCGTATTTTTGCAGATAGGTGAAATCTCCCTGCCCGGGACGGAATACATCTTTTAATTCATCATAAGAGGAAGATTTAGCATCAGCATTTTTGATGATCAAAGAAACAGGAGTGCCTGTGGTCTTTCCCTCAAAAACACCGGAGAGAATCTCGACTTTGTCACTCTCCTGCCTTGTCGTTGAGGAAACCGACGTCGACGGTCTTCTTCTATCCAGAGCTTGCTGAATGTCGGCTTCGTCCAAGTCAAGCCCCGGCGGACAACCATCTATAACCGCCCCCAAGGCCTTACCGTGCGACTCTCCCCAGGTGGTAACGCGAAAAATACTGCCTATTGTATTTCCAGACATGATTTCTCCTGTAAATAATTATTCCATTTCTGCATCAAAGCTCTATCTTTGATTTAGAAATGGTATTATTTCATACCAAATTAATTTTTGCTTTCTTTAATCTTATCCAAATTTCCTGATTTACGCAAATATTGATAAATTTCTTCCGCGACTTGCGCAGCACTCTTGCCTACAGTATCCACAGTGTGGTCCGCAGCGCTCTCATATAAAGGAAACCTTTGTCTCATAATATCTATCGTTTCCTGAATAATATTACCGGAAGTAAACTGAGGACGTGTCGCTCCGTTTCGGGCATCTTTCTTGAGCCTGTCAATAATATCCTGCAGAGGAGCATTGAGCCAGATAATCACACCTGCCTGCTTTAACAAATCCACCTTCTGTTTTAACAAATTCACATTCTCTCTGAACAAAACCACTCCGCCGCCAGTAGCGATAACGCCATCTTCTTTTTGCGTCAGATATTTAATTGTTTCTCTTTCCTTGGCGCGGAAAAAATCCCATCCGTGAAGCGCCACAATTTCTTTGATCGGCATCGCCATGCTTTTTTCTACCATCGCGTCGGTATCCCAAAAAGCAATTTTCAGTTTAGCGGAAAGAATCCTGCCCACTGTTGATTTTCCTGTTGCCCGATAGCCGATTAAGACAACATTCATATCTTCTCTAATTCCTCCCAAAACGCGGGGAATGATTTATCAACACATTTTTTGTCGCTAATTTCTATGCCGCGGACAACCAAACCGGCGATGGCAAAGCTCATGGCCATCCGGTGATCGTTATAAGTCTCAATTTTTGCCGGCCGCATTTTCCCTCCTTGAATAACAAGACCTTCCGGCATCTCCCGGGCTTCAATGCCGGTGCGGTTCAGTTCCGCAACCACAGCCTCAAGCCTGTTGCTCTCCTTTATTCTTAAATGAGACACATTTTCGATAATTGTTTGTCCATTTCGGAACGCCGCCAAAATCGCCAGGGTAGGAACCATATCCGGCATATCGTTTAAATCGAAAGTAAAATCACCTTTTGCCAGATTATTTCCGGAAACTTCCATCCAATTTTCTCCTGAGCTTACTTTACATCCCAGTTCTTCTAGAACACTCAGCAACCGGATATCTCCCTGTTTGCTTTGCCTGTTAATTCCGATAACTCTGATTGTTTTTCCCAAAAGCGCCGCAGCTAGAAAAAAATAGGAAGCGCTGGAAGCGTCTCCTTCCACGCGATATTCACGTCCCCTGTAAATTTCCCCGGCAGTAACATGATATTCATATTTTCCTGTCTGGATAATCTTCGCGCCAAAATCTTTCATCACGGCAATCGTCAAATCAATGTAAGGAGTGGAAACGACGACGCCCTGTAAACTTAAATCCATGCCTTTGGTCGTGTAAGGCGCGCAAAGAAGCAGCGCCGAAACGTATTGTGAGCTTTCAATATCCCGTAAGATTATTTTCCCTCCGGTCAGGCCGTTGGCGTTTATTTCCACCGGCGGACAATTGTTATGCGTAAAAATATCAGCGCCCATTTCCTTCAGCACTTCCACCAAAGCTCCCACCGGTCTTTCACAAAGACGCTTTTCACCAGTTAAAGTATATTTGCCCTCACCCAGACAGACCAGCGCCGTGAGAAATCTCAGCGCCGTGCCGTTATTCCCCAGAAACAATTCTTTGCCGCTGTTTATTATTTTGCCCGCTGTGCCGGAGATAAAAAAATCTTCTTTCGAAGAAGCAATTTTCGCACCTAACGCCCGTAATCCGTCAATCAAATACAGCGTGTCCTGAGAAATAAGAACATTGCTGATAAAAGAATTATCCCGCGCCAGAGCGGCAGCCACCAGCGCCCGTTGACTCAAGCTCTTGGAACCGGGAACACAAACAACAGCGTGAACTTCCTTAAAATGAGAGTCGTCGTTATTCAATCTTATTTAACCTCTCTAATATTACTTTTTTCATCAGCACAAGAGGCGGTTCTTTGCCCCGCCACAGGCGTAATTGCTGGGCTCCCTGATTAACAAACATATCCACACCCGAAAAAATATGACAGCCCTGCTTTTCGGCATCCTTCAGCAGTTTTGTCTTCAGCGGATTATAGATAACATCCATCACATATTTATAACCGCCCAGCGCCGACGCTTTCACCGGGGATTTATCATTATGAGGATACATGCCCACAGGCGTTGTGTTGATCAGGCAGTCAGCCTTGATCTTGCCGATTTCGGCAAGAGGATAAAACGGGCAATTCAATTTGTTCGAAAGAATTTTCCCTTTTTCCGGCGTGCGATTAGCAATAACCGGAAATCCGCCCTCCTTCATTATTCCATATGCCGCCGCCCGAGCTGTTCCGCCCGCGCCAATGATTACAAAAGTTTTACCTTTAACCGGCATTGCTTCTTGGAGCGTAAGAATCAGTCCCAGCCAATCGGTATTGCAGCCGGTCAGACGGCCGTTATTGTTGATAATCGTGTTTACCGCTCCGATTTCCAGCGCGTCGTCGTCAATATCATCCAGATATTCCATAACCGCCACTTTAAAGGGAATGGTGACACTGGCGCCCCGGATATTCATGCCCCTTATACCCTGTATCGCGCTGCCAAGATCCTGAACGCAAAAAGCGCTGTAGTTTTCTGCAATGCCCATTTTTTTCAGGGCCGCGTTGTGCATCAAAGGGGAGAGGCTTTGCCCCACCGGATTGCCCAGCAAAACGTAATTTTGCGGCGAAGCCTTACGCAAAAATAAAGCCGGCGTCAAAGATGCAGACCGCCGGCCAATGAAAAATTTTTTAAATTGTTTCATCTCCCAAACGGTGAACTGCCCCGGCGCAGATTGCCCTTCCCGCTCCAGGGTGGCAAAGCTCAAATAATTTCCCAGCAGAGGCGCTACGGCACGGCTGATGCGGCCTTTATCTCCCATGCATAAGGAAATAATTTTTGGCGAATGCTTCCGCGCATAGGAAATCAAGCTGAGAGTCTCTAGATTATCTTCGGCAGTTTTAGCGAAAGTAACTATTTTCACAATGGCGGGTTTAGCCTTGGCGCATTGATGAAATATTTCTTTTAATTTTGTCAGCGCCGGAGTCTCTTTAAAATTATGGTAAGAAACTATAATCTTGGTTTTCCCCCTGTGTTTTGCACAAAAAGACTGGAGTTCCTTAATTGCCGCGCGTCCTTCCGTAAGTTCGATATCAACAAAATCCGCACCCAGTTCAATTGCCTCTTTGAGCAAAGCTATTTTCCGGTCTATTGTCTTTTCCCCCGCGTTTTTGATACCTGCTGTCCTTCCGGCAGGAGCCGCCTCCTCTTTTTTGCGGCACGTAACAATTATTTTAATCAAACTGGAATTGTCGCGGGCGGTGGAAATCAATTCCGCGAGCGATCCATCCTCGATCAAATCCATTCTCAATTCGATAAAATCGGCAAGTCGGCAACTTCTTTCTATGGCATGCAAAGCTTCTTTTTTTTTGCTGGCCGTAATGGGAATACAAATCATAATCTGCCTTCATTTTTCGGGTATGAACCCAATATTTTCAGAAAAGTTGTTTTTTTCTTCAATTCCTGCAAGCAGCTTTTTACCTGTTTGTCTTTTACATGACCTATCATATCCACGAAAAAGCTGTATTCCCATAATTTCTCTTTTACGGGATGCGATTCTATTTTTGCCAGATTAATTTTTCGCCGGGCAAATGATGCCAGCGCGCTGTAAAGCGAACCTGGTGAATGAGGCGTGGCAAAAATCAGGGAAGTCTTATCATTGCCCGTAGCTGTACTTTCTCCTCTGCCTATAACCAAAAAACGCGTCATATTGGAAGAATTATCTTCAATGCCTTCAGCCAGCGTATTCAGGCCGTAAATTTGGGCGGCAAGAGAACTGCCTATTGCGGCCTCATTCTTTTTCCCCCGCACCATTTGAACCGCCGTGGTTGTGCTCTCCGCTTCGCCCAGGATGCAATTGGGCAGATTGGTTTTAAGCCATACCTGACACTGTGCTAAAGGTTGCGGATGAGAATAAATTTTCTTAATATCCTTCATGCTCTTGGCCGAAGAAATAAGGCACTGGCTGATCCGCAGAAAAATCTCCGCCCTGATTTTAAGAGAAGTTGCAATAAGCCGGTCAAGTGTAACATTCACCGATCCTTCCAGAGAATTTTCCACAGGAACAACGCCCCAATCTACGGAGCTTTTTTCCACTTCATCAAATACACGATCAATCCTCGGTTGAGGAAAATAATGGCTGGAATCACCAAAGTGCAAACGCGCCGCTAAATGAGTGAAAGATGCTTCCGCGCCAAAAAAAGCAACGGTTGTCGGTTTTTGCAGGCCGCGCGATGCGGAAATAACTTCCCGGAAAATCGATGTTACCGCTTCACGAGGCAGAGGACCGGAATTTAGTTCCTGCAAATAGCCATGGACCCTTGCTTCCTGAGCGGGGTCGTATACATCAATCCCACCTTCGCCTTTAACCTTGCCGATCTGGACGGATATTTGCGCCCGTTCATTCAGCAAACGGATAATTTCCCGGTCTTTCTCCTTCATGTTTTCCCTTAAGTCTTCCAATTTTCGCAGTTTCATTTTTTCATCTCCTCAATCACTGTCGTGATAAGTTTCGGTTCAATATTTCCACCGATAAAAGGCATTCCTATTTTCTTTAACAAAACAAAATGGATTATGTCACCCTTTTTTTTCTTATCCATCCGCAACAGAGGAATAATACTATCGCCGGCAAAAGACTTTGGTATTTTCCCGGGCAGGCCTGCACTGAGGATAAGCGCTTCGATGCGTTTGGTTTCATTGCCTTCGAGATAGCCCATTTTTTCGGAAAGACGCGCCGCCGCGATCATTCCCAGAGCTACGCCTTCGCCATGCGTTATTGTATATTGGGAAATTGTTTCCAGCGCATGCCCCAGCGTGTGGCCGAAATTAAGAATACGCCGCAGGCCCTGCTCTTTTTCATCAATTTCGACAATTGATTTTTTTATCTGGCAGCAGTTCTCGACAAGACCGAGCAAATATTTCGGGTCTTTTAATTTTATCGCGTCCATGTGATTTTCCAGAGTATGAAACATTTTTTCATCATCAATGGCACCGTATTTAATAATTTCCGCCAGCCCATTGTTAAATTCTTTTTCCGGAAGCGTTTCTAAAAAACTCAAATCCGCGAACACGGCGCACGGCTGGTAAAATGTCCCCAAAAGATTTTTTCCGTGAGGAAGATCAACGCCTGTCTTGCCACCGATGCTGCTGTCCACTTGAGCGATCAGCGTGGTTGGAATCTGAATGTAAGGCACACAACGCATGAATATAGAGGCAACAAAACCGACAATGTCGCCGACAACTCCACCGCCTAAGGCAATCAGACAAGTCTCGCGGTCAGCTTCTAATTTAAGTAATTTTTCCGCAATATCCAGCACGGTGTTAATATTTTTGGAAGCTTCTCCGGCAGGAAATTCGATTACGTGTACATTTAATCCGACATCTTTTAAGCTGGAGAGAAGTTTTTGCCCGTAAAGACTGCCGACACAATTGTCAGCGATAACCACATAACGCCCCGCTTTATGGTTTTTGGCAATGATCAGCGCCATCCGATCGATTATATCTTTACCGATACGGATTTCATAAGATGATAGAACCTTTTTATCAAGATTAACTTTTATCGATCGCATATATTTACTCCGTTATTTTAATGTCTCATTGCCGTGTTAATTGCTCTTAATTCGTCCATCAATCGATAGAACTTTTCCGGTTTCAAAGATTGCATTCCGTCGGAAACCGCTTTTTCCGGTTCCGGATGAACTTCCACGATAAGACCATCAGCGCCGACAGCCGCCGCGGCACGGGACAGCGGAATCACATATTGCCAATGACCGGCAGCATGGCTGGGATCAACAATAACCGGCAAATGCGTCAAACCCTTCAACACCGGAACCGCGCTTATATCCAGCGTGTTTCTCGTAGCCGTTTCAAACGTTCTGATGCCGCGTTCACAAAGAATCACCTGAGAATTGCCCGCCGAAAGGATATATTCCGCCGACATGAGCAGCTCTTCGATAGTGGTCATCATCCCCCTTTTTAAAAGCACCGGCTTTTGCGAACGGCCAACTTCCTTGAGCAGGGCGAAATTCTGGACATTGCGCGCGCCGATTTGCAGCATGTCGGCATAAGATTCCACAAGATCAACATCAGCGGGATTGACCACTTCGGTGACTGTCGGCAGACTCGTTCGCGCGCTGACCTGATTCAATATTTTCAAGCCTTCTTCTTCCATACCCTGAAAGCTGTAAGGCGAAGTGCGCGGTTTGTAGGCGCCTCCTCTAAGAATCTGAGCGCCTCCTTTTTTGGCGACATAGGCGCTTTCCAGTAATTGTTCTTCGCTTTCAATTGCACAGGGGCCGGCTATTACCACGAACTCCGGGCCGCCGATTTTAATTGGACCTACAGAAACCACTGTATTACCTTCGTGCGACTCACGGCTTGCCAGCTTGTATGGTTTTAAAATAGGCATGGTTTTTTCCACCCCCGGCAAAGATTCCGCATGTTTGATAATTTCCTTGTCGCGATTGTCACCGACAGCCCCGATGATTGTCCGTTCAACACCGGTTGAAGGATGCGCTTTGTATCCGACAGATTCAATCCAGTGAATCACATCTTCAATTTGCTTTTCTGTAGCTTGATTCTTCATTACAATGATCATGGTTTTCCCCTCCTGAAAATTAAAAAAGGCCATGGCTTTTGCCGCCATGGCCATAAAAAAGAAAAGCCATGGGAGCTCTTTCGATCTACCCATGGCTGTTTTGGTTTATTTAACCTTAACAAGTCCTCCTCAGCG
>PLMV01000004.1 GCA_003141615.1 Syntrophaceae bacterium | reverse complement strand
CGCCAGTTCTCTACTCTACTGAATTGTGGTATCCGAAATCGCTAATGAGTCAATATAAAACTTGACCCCTTGATTTTGTCGAATTGGGCTTTCTTACTTGCCTTTGCGTCTTCTAACAAAGTCAGCGTAGTCATCAAATACCTCACGGGTTGTGTACTTGTAGGTAAAGCCCAGTTGCCGCTTGAGTTTATCACTGTTTACCACCCAGGGGTAACGGAGCATGTTCATGGCGGGGTTGGGGAATTCGCTTAGGAACCAAAGGCGCAGGCTCCACGCAATGGCGTTAAAGAAGGACAAAAGCTTGTCAGGCAGTGGGATGAGGATACCACCAAGTTTCTTAACCATTTCTGCGAAAGAAATGGTGCCGTCCCCACCCACGTTGAAGACGCCATCTTTTTTGTCACGCAATGCCAGATAGATGATCCGGACAAGATCATCCTCGTGAACGAACTGCATGGGTTCGGTGTGGAAAGGTAGAAAGACGATCTTTTTCCCCAGATAACGCGACAAGGGGTTGTCAAAGCCCGGGCCAACGACAAAGCATGGACGCAAGATGGTCAGGCTCATGCCGCTACTATCTTTAATCCACTCCGGAATAGCCATTTCGATCTCGCGTTTGTTCTTGCTATAGGTGAAATCGGCGTTGCCGCGCAACGGACTGTCTTCGGTCAGGGGGTTGTCGTTGTCAGGGTGGAAACCATAGGCCGTAGAAGAACTGGTATACAGCAGTTGTTCAACTTTGGCGCGCACACAGGCTCTAAGGACATTACGTGTGCCGCCCACATTGATATCTTCCATGAGCTGTTTATTGTGGATGGGTGGCAGGACATAGGCTGTATGGATCATGGTGTCTATGCTATTGTCTGAGAGTATACCGTCTATATTGTCACGCACATCGTGTTTGTAAAAGCGGAATTTGGGAATGGATTTTTTCGGAGGTTTGATGTCGAGGCCAATGATATTTTCAATCTCATCCTCTTGCGACAAGAAAAGTGCTATTTTGCTGCCGATATAACCACTTGCTCCTGTAATACAGACATTGCGCATATGCTTTGACTCCTATCCTTGACTGCTGATTATTCCAGCGCGTTAGTTTCCTTCAGTAAAACAAGCTTAAATCGCACTCCCTATCCATGAAGTTGCCCCTTTTACAAACATGTCCGGAACGACATCATCTGACCTAAACTGAACGGAGCATTCCCGGTTCATTTAATCGTCGCTTTTGACGCTTTCGATTCCATTTTTTCTTTTAAAACCCAATAAGATATATAACCCATCAGGCGACGTGGCATTACTCTGGTCAAAACAGCATGGATAAACCAGTTTTGAAAGCCGGGAATGTAGATTAGTTTTCCCCTTTTGAAAGCATTTACTCCCTTGCGGGCGATATCTTCCGGGGAACTGAGGCCGCTAATAAAAAACCACCAGAGTTTTTTTGGAAATCCTTTCCCGCGAAGCATCGGCGTATCCGTATAGGAGGGGTTAAGGGTGCAGATTTTAATACCGGAAGATTTGATCTCTTGGCCTACCGCCTCACTGAGGCTCTGCACAAATGCCTTGGTGGCGCCATAAACAGCATGGTGTGCACTGGGCTGAAAGGCCGAGGCGGAAACGACGTTAAGGACTCTACCGGATTTTCTTTTCATTAAATCAGGTAAAAATAACCTCATAAGTTTTGCGTAGGCAATGACATTTACCGAAATCATTTCGATCTGCCCGTCCAGAGGCAGCTCGGCAAAGCCTCCATAAAGCATGACCCCGGCGTTATTGACAAGGATGTCGATGCCCTCGCCGGTTTGTACGACCTGTTTATGAAGTAACTCCGGTCCTGAATCCAGAGCGAGGTCAACGGGGAATTTCTTTGTTTTGATATGATATTGATGTTCCAGATAGTCGGCCCAACGACAAAGCTGATCATCTTCACGGGGATGAGAACCGAGAAAGAGATTGGATCCTTCACGGGCAAAACACTCTGCGAGAGCCTTTCCGATACCGGAGGCTGCGCCGGTAATCAGGACGTTTTTACCTTTTAGTATCAGCATCTTTACCTCTTTCCTTTGGCCGGATTGTTCACCCCGTGGTCTATCCATCGCCCGGCGACTCCAGGCTTAATGCCGGCGACTCATCCCGTAAGGGGGGGCAGACGGGTTTTGAAGATAATAACCCCGCCTGCTCAGAGGGAAACAGCGGATGTAATCTTATTGAGGTTCTATACCTTTTCCATGATGTGGATGCACATTGCGGCCTCTTCAACGCCGATATTGCCACCGCCATTTTCCGCCAGCCCTATCCTTGCCCCTCCAACTTGTCTCTTCCCGGCCTCGCCGCGAAGCTGGGTCACAATCTCTTGTATCTGCGACAAACCTGACGCACCGATGGGATGTCCTTTGCACTCCAGACCGCCGCTGGTGTTGATCGGTTTCTTGCCGCCCAGTTTGGTGGCGCCTGATTCGGCAAAGGGTCCCCCTTCGCCCATGGGACAGAAGCCCATGGACTCTGTCTGGTGAAGCTCACCCCAGGCCGTGGCATCATGCAGCTCAGCAAGATCGATGTTTTTGGGTCCGAGACCTGCTGCGTTATATGCCTTTTTGGCAAGACGTTCGCCGATATCCGGAGCGTCGATGTCACGGTCGCTGCCTGTTCCCAGAATGGATGCCAGGATCTTTACCGGTCTTTTGTTCTTCAGCTTTTTCAGGTAGCTTTCAGAGCAAACGATCACCGCCGCGGCGCCGTCACCCACTGGAGCGCACATTGCCCTGGTTAATGGATAGGCCACCGGTTTGTCGGCCAAGACTTCTTCCACCGACATCAACTGCTGGTACTGGGCATGGGGATTAAGGGATGCATGCCAGTGATTCTTGGAGCAGATGACGGCCAACTGATGTTGATTAGAGCCGAAACGGTCCATGTGCCAGCGGGCACCCATGGCATAAGCGTCCATGAAAACGCTTCTGCCTTCTCCGGGTGGTGTCTGTCCCGCTGGTATAGAAACCTTTATCTTTTTGCTGACCTCTTCAAACATCTTTAATTGATTTGCAAAATTATCAACGTCCATACAGGTGGCGTAGGCGCCCAGAGACAGAGCCTTGTTCGGATTGGTAATCTTTTCGGAACCCAACGCCAGGGCAACATCATACATACCGGCGCGGATTCCCGTGTAGGCCATATGGAGCGCCGTGGAGCCGCCGGCGCAGGCGTTTTCCACATTTGTTACGGGAATACTGCCAATGCCGTAACTCCTTAAGACTACTTCACCCCGGATGGAATGCTGATTGGAAAACATGCCCCAGAAGGTATTGGCGAAGAAGGCGGACTGAATATCTTCCTTCTGAATTTGCGCATCCTTCAAAACCAGATCAACAGCCTCGTGCGCCATATCCCTGACGGTTCTGTCCGGATACTTATTGAATCTTATCATCCCTACACCGATGATATACACATTAGCCATTTGCGTATTCCTCCTTGAGCAAGGCGATGCCATTTCCAATGGCCAGGGAATCGTTGGAGCCATCCTCGATCATGGAGGCCCTGGCATCACGGAAGAGTTTTTCGATCGGATATTCCTTGCTGACGCCGTTGCCGCCAAATAACTGCACGGCGTCACTTGCTACCTCAAAAGCGGTGTTCGTGCAGAAAACCTTTGCGGCGACGGAGTAGGGAACGGCGGGCGGGTTGGTGTTCATGTTGTAAATCAGCGCCGCCCTTGATAATTGTCTGGCCGCTTGAACCTTCGAGAACATATCGAAGATCTTCTTTTGCACCCACTGGTGATTGGAGAGGGTTCTACCGCCCTGTACCCTTTCTTTGCAGTACTGCACGGCCAAATCATAGGCGGCCTGGGCGACGCCGGTGAAAAAAGCGCCCATGCAGGCATTGGCCGTTGCCAGCGTGATGTCCGTCATCATCTCGTAGCTTTCAGGATCTATAATCATGTCTTCGCCGGGACAGATGGCGTCGTCGAAGAATATTTCTCCCTGGGGATCTTCTCTCTGTCCCATCTTGTCCAAGGGCTTTCCTCTGGAAACCCCCGACTGGGTCAGGTCCATGAGGCAGATACCTCCGCCGTTCATCCCCTGGGCGCCGTCTATGTTGACGAAGAGGGCGGCATTGGTAGCAAAGGGACCATTGGAGACCCATGCCGATTTCTGTCCGTTGATGATCCAGTCCCCTTTTTTCTTTTTGGCCTTGACCTGCTGGGTGATCTTGGGATCATGGAAGAAAGGCGTGCCCGGCATGAGGATATCGGAACCGTGTTCCGGTTCGGTGATGGCCCAGCAGCTCATGATGCTGGCATCTTCACATTCCACAAAGGGGGTGATGAATTTATCTATCAGATGCTCATCGGGCACCATGCAGGCGTAAAAAGCCGCAAAACAACTGCATCCCAAAGACACGGCGAAACCGGCGCTCCCATAGGCCAGTTCTTCGAAAAAAATATGCACGGCCAGGGGATCCAAACCCATGCCGCCGTACGCATCGGAAATCAGTACGGTATGGTATTTGTTCTTGTACATCTGCTTCATACACTTCCAGTAAATAGAATCTTTTTTAATCACTTCCTCCGGCGATAATTTGTCAAGCTCGATGGATGCCGGCCGCAGCACTTCGGTGGAAAACTTGTGTACGGATTCTTTCAGAGCAATATGCTCATCTGTTAAGTCCAGATTTAGATCTCTATAAGCCATGGTTTCCTCCTTTTATAATCGTAAAGCTTCATTGGTTAATTGCGTCCGCAATTTTATTAGCGTTATACTGTGGCTATCTAAAATCATCGTATTTGTAGATGTCTCCTTCCTTCTTATTGAACATCTCCGTCAAGACCCGTGTCAGCGCTTTTTCGGTGATTGTCTTCGGTATCTCCTTAACCACGTGCAGGTACGAAGGGATGAAATTTCCCTGTAGATCGTTTTTGCATTTCTGGTAAACGGAGGCGGGGTCGATAACTTTGCCTTCAAAGGGAGCGACTGCCGCCACCAAGTCGCTTTCACCTGGGGCGCCGGAAGAGGCCGGTATGCCGTAAACGCAGGCTTCGCTTACATCGGGGTGCTGTCCAATGATGGACTCCACGAACTCGGGCTGGATGAAATCGCCGAAGCGACGCAACTCCGTGCCCTTCCTGAAGTCAAAGAAGTACCAGCCGTTTTCGTCCTTGTGGACCATATCGCCCGATCTCAGCCAACCGCCCTTGGTCTTGTCCTGGGACTCCTCGGGCAGTCCCAGGTAATCCACTTTCGTATCGCCCCTGATCATGCGGGAAATGAGTTCCCCCGTCTGCCCAACCGGAACAGGATTGTCGTTTTCATCGACGATCTTGAACTCCATAACGCCGGGGATCGGTTTGCCGAATGATCCCACAGGACCCTGGCCGAGGGGTTTGTAGGCAAACCCTCCCTCTACCGCGGCGTACCACTCGAGAATCTGGACATTGAAACGCTTTTCGAAGCCTTCCCAAATGGCCAGCGGCGTTCCGGCACTGATGACAATCTTGACGGGATTGTCTCCGTCATTGGGTTTCTCCGGCTCATTGTAAATGCCGGCCGCCATGCCGCCCAGAAGAGAGAAGGATGTGCATCCATACTTGCGGCAGATATCCCAGATCCTGCTTTTGGTAAATCTCGGGCTGAAAACGGCCTTGATCCCCAGACTGAGGGCGGGGAAAAGAGTTACAGCCTGGGCGTTTCCGTGGGTGAGGGAAAGACCGTTGTAAAGGATGTCATCGGATTTGTATTTCCAGACAATACTGTTCAGGATGTTAAACAGCCCCGTGCGATTGTTCCTGATCATGACCCCCTTGGGATCTCCGGTGGTGCCGGAGGTGTAAATGATCTGCATGGGGTGGCGCACATCCATGATCTGCTGTTCAACCGGTTTCCAGGTGTCCTTTTCCATCACCTCGTTCAAGGCATGATATTTGGTGGAAACAGCTATATTCTGCCCCGGTTGGTAGGCGACGGTAACGAACCGCAGGGTCGGCACATCGGCGATTACCGCCTCCAAGTCTTCCAGGCATTCGCCGGAAACAATGACTGCCCTAGCCTTGCAGTTGTTGAGGAGGAACTTTAGCCGCTCCCCCTTGTTGCGTGGATCCACGGGGACGGCGATAGCGCCTATGGTTATCCCCCCCATCATTCCGCAGACGAACTCCGGATGATTTCTCATATAGATGGCTACCGTATCGCCTTTGCCTATCCCTTTGTCGACAAAAAGCCGGGCGATTTTGTTGGAACGCTCATGGAGGATGCGATAGGTGAGGATGTCATCACCGTACGCGCCGTTTTCAAAAATATAGATCTCCTTGTCCGGCGTTTCATCCGCCCTGATTTCAATCAAATGGGAGGCAATTACCTGATTAAGATGAGCTTTTGATGCCATTATTTACTTTCCCCTCTCTTAAATTTTGAATGTTCCTTCGTCTTCCACAGCACCGATGAATCCCCTAGTGAAGGTAGGAAATTCTTTCTGGAAGGTTTCATCCCAATGTTCTTTTGTCCAATACTTGTGCCGGTCGAAATAAGGATCATTCTTGGCGGCGCTTACCGATACACTGACGACCAAATCCACGTCTTCAATCATCTTCAGGGCGAAGGCGCCCATCCCCAAGGTGCTGAATACGCGGCAGTGAAGTCCCATTCTCCAGGCCGTGGAAGCTGCCGCGTTGGTGGCGATGTTGATATTGATGTTTTTAAACTGGCAACTGGGGCCCCACGCAGTCAGCGATTCCACTACTTCGGCCTTGTTCATTTCTGAGCAGGTTTTATAACCGCAGGCGCCACAGTTGTAGTTGAAGTCAGATTTTCTTTTATCTCCCAGGAGAAGAAGTCCGCAGGGCTCCTTGATCAGTTCCATGACAAAACGACCGTCACGAGCGGCTAGGGGAGACATATCGGCCAGGGAGTAACAAAACTCGCCAACTGCAGCGATCTCCTCCTTTCCCAAGGATACTATCTTTACCGTATTTCTGTTACTAAACCTGAAGCTGTTGTGAGCGGCGACAGTCATCAATTCTATGGACCTGTCCAGACCGCTTTGCACCAGATCATTCATGTCTCGAATTGCCATTTTTTGCCTCCTGATGTTTGTTTATCTATTTAGCTGTAGATGGATCTGAACTGCGGCCATAGTCTCTTGATGATCCGATCATTCATACTGCGTTCGTTTATCTCGCCGTACTTCAGCGGAATATCTCGGAAGGGGCTCTTTTCCGTAATGGAGATAGCCACCGCCAAAGCGAAGCCAGTGGAGCGAGGCAAGATCTTCATCCTCATGGCCGTGGCCCCGACAGACCAGAAAACTCCATAGTCGATCCCCAGATTTCGTGCCTGGGAGACAATGCCATCGACGGCATAGGAGATGTTGTTGGCACGGAAGACACAAAGGGGGCCTTTGAAAGCGACATCGGCGTCATCGGAGAGTTTCTCCGTTTCTCTCAGAGATTCACAGGTCATCTTACCGCACATATTGCAGTTGATATCTGCCGGATCGGAAACACAACGAAGGGATGTAACCACCAGTACCGCATCGGCGTCGCGTAGCATGGCGGCATCTCTTTTGAAGAAATCCCAGGCCTTGTTTTCACAGGACATGCTTTCCATACCCTGACAGAGGTCCTCTATTGCACACGGATCATCGATGATATGGATCGTACATTCACCGACGCCTCCCACGCGGGGTGAAGTCGTTCCGGAAGCAAGCAACAACCGTGAGGCGATTCTTACCGCTTCCAGCCTGTCTTGCTCGAATTGTTTCATGCTCTTTTCTATGCTCATAAAATCCTCCCTTTTTTTAGTAAAATATTATGATAGGCCGTACTTACGGGAGATCTCCGGATAGGCCTCGTAGGCCGGCTTCAAGAGCGGAAGCAGCTTCAACACCTTGGGTAGGGGCCCCTTGGCCTTGATCAAACCCTTGGCCAGGGCGACGGGCATCGATATTTCCTGTAACCAGAATTTATGGCAGGTATCGCCGCTCAAAGTCATTTCAATAGTCGGTTTAAGATCGGCATCACCGCAGATTACGCCGTTATCGGGCGTCAACCAGATGAATCCGCTGGGATCGCTAATTGTAAACTTGATGATAATGTTGGACTCGACGAATTTAGGCCCTACGGAAGGGTGGTTTAAAAGGGTGTTAAAAAGGGTGCCCAGAACTTCATACATTTTTTCGGTATTTGCGAATATTGCCATAATACTTCCCTCCTTCATCTATGTCTTATTGATGGTTTAGTTAATACAATCCGTTCGCTTCTTCCGCTTTTTAAAACACTATCCCTCCTTCCTTTTTTTAAAAAATTATTGAAGCACAGTCCTTGATCTGTTATTTTGTTATGCAGTATCTTGTTACTAAAAAACCAAACAAAAAATGATGGAACTAAAATTCATGTGCACTTGTTGTTAACTTACTGAACAGTTATCCACCTAGTTATATTTTGTTTCGACTACCGCTTAATAAACCGTTAATTGCGTCCGTGAATGATGTAATTGTCCATTGTATTGAATGACTATCCCGGTCAAGATACCAGCGAACAGCTACGCCATGGTAGACGGCTGAGATGGCCCTTGCTGTTGCATCGGGATCCGAACAATTGAAATTTCCAGTATTATTGCCTTCAATAATCGCATTCTTTAGGAGCTCTACCCAATTATTTACCCATTCATGGAATAATGCCCTGTAGCTTTCCTTGTGGCATGCTTCAGCCATAAAGTCGAAAAGGAGCGGGTAGCCAATTTGAACGTCGGGATCTTCCCAATTATAGAGCCAGTCAAAGGAGAGCAATTTGGAAAGAGGATCGGAACATAGATCCATGTTATTTTTACTTCTCTGAAAAATGATGTCAAAGAATTCTTTAAAAACAGCCTCGCAGATATCATCCTTGGATTTGAAGTAGTAGGTAACACCTCCCTTCGAAAGTCCTGCTGCTTTAGCAATGGACTCGACTGTGATATTGCTCATTCCTTTGGCCGAAATTTCCCGCAAAGCTGCGTCAACAATCTGACCTCGTCTTATAACCTCTCGTTCCACATTGAAGGACATAAAAAACTATTTCCCTTTTTAAATAAAAAAACCGACCAGTCGGATTTTATAATATAGGATGTTTATTGTCATGTCAAGAAAAATTTCAATCAAATTTATTTAGGGGGATAGATGTTTTAGTGATCCGGACACTCTTTATATGACGGCTTCTTGAAAAGTACCGCGCGGGGCGGGGTTGCGCTTCTTTCCTGGTCACACTGCGATGACCTTCGACCCTTTGATGAACTCAGGGCAAACAAACAGCTCAGGCTGACACCACTTGTTATGGTGAGCACGTTTACCATGAACTTGCCGAATGGAACCACGCGCGCATTGCCTCGGAAGCTTTTCCTTTACTGGCCCAACTTGACAGGTTTAGCAACTTTTTTACGAACGCACCGTTTTGATATCATTGGTAATGGCGATCTTCCTTTTTTGGGGATTGGGATGCTCCCGGTAGAAGATGGCCACATGGCCGATCATCCCCACCAGAGGGCACTGCAATTGAGTTTCGATCTCTTGGGACAGGTCTTTCTTCTCTGTTTTGAAATCGTTGAATTTGACCTTGATGAGTTCATGGTACTTCAGTGCTTGATCTATGAATGAAATCAGCTCCAACATTATACCCTGTTTACCCACAAGTATTTGATAAGAACTTACTTTCACTGGAAGTGATTGTAGGATAGCCACGCTTGTGGGTCAATGAAATTTTGGCCACCAAATGTGGGGTGTGGTACCGAAGTTTGTTATCGGGCGTAAATTACGTTCATTACCAACTATAATGATCAAATTTTTTCCAAAACACTAACTTGTGTAGTACAGGAAGAAGTGCATAAAATAACAAAAGCACGCATCAGCCGGATGAAGCAAAATAAAAAACCCGCTATTTCTAACGGGTTTTGTACTTCTTTGGACTTTCTTGGATTGTGTCTTGGTGGAGGCGGCGGGAG
>PLMV01000059.1 GCA_003141615.1 Syntrophaceae bacterium | reverse complement strand
ATCATTCTGACCGGTTATGCAACACTGGATCGTGCCATTGAAACCGTGAACCTGGGCATAGACGGGTTCTTAACAAAGCCCTTTGACAACAACGAGTTAAAACAGAAAATCCGGGAAATCAGCATGAAGAAAAGGCTGAAACAACTCGTTTCGGAACAGGTCCTCGATGAAATGCAAAAAACCGGCAGACAGTTAATCCCGCGAACTCAAAAAGTCAGCATCCTTTTTACGGATATCCGGGGATTTGCGGAACTCACGGAAAAAATGATGCCCCAGGAAATCGCCGATCTCCTGAACAAGTACTATTTTTTACCGATGGATCGAATTGTTTTTGAGTATAATGGCACGCTGGATAAGCATATCGGGGATAGTGTCATGGCATTATTCGGTGCGCCTGTATCCTATGAGGATGATGCTTTCCGAGCCGTTTCCTGTGCCGTGCGGATGCGGGAAAAAATGGCCGAGATCAACGACAAAACCCTGAGTAAAAGGAATATCAAAATTCCCGTCGGGATAGGGATCGCAACCGGTGAAGCCATGGTGGGGATGTTCGGTTCACCGATCAAAAAAGAATATACCGTTCTGGGGGCACCGGTTAATTTAGCGTCAAGATTGGAGCGTCTTGCTAATGAGGATCAGATATTGATTTGTAACGAGACGTTTCAAATGATTCATAATTCTTTTACGACCGAAAAGATTGATCATGTGAACCTCAAAGGCATCGAAGGCGAAAAATCTATCTTTGATGTTATCGGAACCCTTTAGACCTCTGAACTTTCAATGATCAAGCCTGATTCCGATCTCACTCACTAATTCGTCCAATTTAACGGGCTTAAAAATAAAATATCTTCCCCCGATTTTATCATCCCGCGGACCCACTTCCCCTCTCTTGACAATGGCGGTGACAAAAATGATGGGAATATTTTTTGTGGCTTTGTGATTCAGTAATTCCTCGGCCACTTGTGTACCCGGCATGTTCGGCATGATGATATCCAGAAGGATCAGGTCAGGTTGATACTTGATCGCCATCTTAATGCCTTCAGCGCCGCTGGTGGCTGTCAATACGTCGAACTTTCCGGTTTGCTCCAGATTGAGTTTGACGAAAAAGCAGAAATCCTCTTCGTCATCGACGATCAGTATCGTTTTTTTAACCTCGGAAGATCTGGTCTTAAAAANNGTACTTTCTATCTCAATCGTTCCGTGGTGGTTGTCGATGATCCCTTTGGTAATGGATAAACCCAACCCCGTGTTTTTCTGCTCTTCCTTCGTTGTAAAAAACGGGTCAAAAATCTTCCGGAGTTTGTCCTCCGGGATTCCTTCTCCGGTATCCGAAACAATGACCCGCAGATGCTGCTGACCTTTTTCACCGATTGCCGTTTCGGCGCGAATGCCGAGAATGCCTCCTTCCGGCATGGCCTCAATGGCGTTCGTGAACAGGTTGGTAAAAACCTGTTTCATCTGGTTGCTGTCCATCATGATCACCGGCAGAGCCTGGGAAAATTGCCGGTCTACCGTAATCCGCTTCAGATGGAGTTGATGCTCTACAAATGATAGGGTCTCTTCAATGACCGGAACCATGGCCCCCTCTTCCATTTTGATGGATATCTGACGGGAATAACTGAGGAGACCCTTTACAATATTATCCGCCCGCAGAGCCGATTTTTCGATCCGGTCGCTCACGTCCATTAGGCGGGCGTCTGAGCCTAGAGAGGATTTTAAATATTCGATGCCCTGAACAATAATCGCCAGCGGATTCTTCACTTCGTGTGCAACGCCCGCCGCGACAGCCCCCAACGCCGCTAACTTCTCGGACTGGATCAACTGCTTCTGCGTTCTCTCCTTTTCTTCAAGGGCCGCTTTACGGGAATTAATCAAAGACTGTGTAAAAATCCCGTAAATAATGACCAGCGCGGCGATCAGGGTGCGTGTCAAATTCTGGCCCGACGCAATGGAATCAAAGGTCCAGTAGATAGCGACCATCATCAGGGCAATCAGGATCAGGCCGTTATTTTCAATGGTCTGGCGAATCCGGCTGTATTTGAGCATAGGGCTGTGTCTGTTCCTGCGTTGCATGTCGCCACCACATTGCATCGATCCCTACCGACACGGAGACTACTCATTATAATCTTTTTACAGGATAAGTGAAATAAAAAAACTGGAGAAGCGGAAATTTCTGCTACTGGCAACCCGGGCGCGCTTTGCAGTAGGTGTAAGACGCGAATCATCAATAAAATTGAACAGGGTGCTGTCCCTGAATAAATCAGAGGGCAGCCCCTTCCATATTGTTGATCCTCGCAAGACGCTGAATTTCAAGACCGGACCCTGGAAAGGTGCCCCTCCCCCTGTCAAATTGTCCTGACATTCTGACCCTTTCTGAAGTGACAATAAAAAAGGCTTATCTTGATGATATATTTAACGTATCGTATTTGGAAGTAACTGTTACTTCCAATGATATTTTGCGAATAGAAATTAAGCGATAGTCAACATCGGTGCTCATTGATTTTACTTACCTATACGGAATGGATGAGAGAAAAGCATTGAAGATTACCAATTGTAAAAATGAATCTTAATCTTCAAGGGTTCTCTCATAATTAAAAGTCATTCTGATTTTTGAAATCAATTGTGAAGTTTCTGATAATCACAGTCTGAGTATGTGTGGAATCGGTGGCTTGGGTCCAGCCAAAAAGAATCCGGTCAAAGTTGTCATGCCAACCTGAAGCCTGACTCATGGTTATAGTTTGCTGGAAAGTTGGAGCATCACTATACTTCTTACTTGTATCGTTCAAAAGGACGTTTTTTGAATCCGGACAGCCACTGATAATGCAATTTGTATAATCTTGCATCCACACGCGCATCATGTACTTGCCACCTCCGCCACTTGTGAGAGGAATATCAATTCTGTCAATTTCCATTCGAAAAACGAGCCTTCCATTGTGTATAAGAGCATTATAATTTATAGTCATATACGGCAATGTTCCATCCGAATTTATATCACTGCCATCGGGATTTTTGGGATTGTCTGTGCTAATACCAGCTCCGTGCCTGTTATCATCATATGTATTACTTGTGATGGGAGAGCAGTAATAGCCATTATCTCCCCAGTACACAAACGTGCTGTGTTGACTACCGGAGGAGAAGGTAAGGTCATTTCGACTGTATGGGGCACACCAATTTGGATTGTCGAGGCCACTAACTGGATCAACATCAAGAAAAGGATCAAACTCAACGGCTATTTTGGGCGGCTGAAGTCCTTTACCGGGGGGAGAAACACCGGGTCCTGCATAAGCCATATATTCACTAAGTCCACCGCCGCAGTCCGTGTAATCATTGATATATACAGGGGCGATATCCGTCCCGATATTATGTCCACTGACAATGGCAAAGGTAAAGCCCTCACCTTGCCATGGAGTATTATATTGAAAATCGAAATAGGCACGGATACCTTTGTTGAAATTGCATTTCCCGTTGATGCATTCCGATCCATTACTATTAGCCAAGCCCTGATACCACACACAACCCGTTGTTCCAAATCCTCCCGATCCTAAATTAAGCTGCTTGTTGACCGTGTCAACGGATACGCCGGTTAGACCTGGTGTACCCACCCCAGATGTTCCAGTAAACGTGGTTAAGGAGGCGATACCGGTAGAGCCTGCCCCGGAAAAACTGAAAGGTGAACTGGCTGCTAATTCCTGGCATTGTGTCAGGGGAACATAGAATGCAATTTTATTAGATGCCTCATAAGGAGTTCCCGGATTGGAAACACCATTGGAATTTATAATGCAGTTCGAACAATCGCCACAGCCACTACTGATGTCAAGAATGAATTTATCTCCTGCCGCATTTTTGTATTCCAAGGGTGAGGTCATATTATGCAAAGATTTCCAATTGGCGAGGGCATAGCGGATTCCCGATTCTGCTAGGTATCTTGCTTTATTCTGAGCGTTACCCAAACCGCTGAAAGTGGAAGTACTTGTCAAATAGAAAACGCCCGTACCTAAAGCGGTCAGCATGCTCACTATAACAATCAAATAGAGGAGCACATTCCCTTTATCTTTATGACTTCTCATACATTCATATTCCTGTGATTACTTTAGAAAGAAAAATGCGGAGTTCAAATGTTGCGACTTCATTATCTGCCCCGCTCAGGCCAAGGGTAATTTTAATGATCGCTGTTGATTTTGGCAAATAACTTAAGCCAGCAGGAGCAGAAACCTTATCATATTGATCAAAATAACTTAAATTGAAAGTCTTGACATGATTGGCTAAAAGATCACCACCCAAAGAAAGTTCTTGTCTGGTATTGTCCAAAGATAGCACCAAGGTCTTTGGTGGACTACTTATGGACTCGGAATCAAAAGTAATAGACGCTGTGTCGCCGGAGGTGATGCTTAAGGTGCTTTTGAGTTCTTTGACTACTCTCGCCAGGACAATCTGGGCATTTTGAGAAGTGGAAGCATTCCCTTTCGCTATAAAATACCCATGGATCATTTGAATGAACCCCATACCAATAACGAGGCTGATAATTGCAAGGATAACCATCGACACAACAAATTCGATAATTGTGAACCCCTTTTTTGTATTAAAATATCTATTTTTCTTTAAGATATTAATCATTAAAAAAACAAGGCAGTTAGTGTTTCTCCGTTATCATTCCTGATCGTGACCTTCAAAATATTTGTAATGGTTGAGCCGATTTCCGTATTGCTGCTATTAAAATCAATCCAGTTGTTTTTGATGACATAATACCCATATTGATGGGTGCTCTTGTCATAGGTTAATTTTTTATTATTTATGTCTTCCGCTCCGATTTTATTGTATAACTGGTTTAAAGTCAGCAAGGCAGGAGTCGATTGATAAGTCCATCTAACAGTATTATCGACTATTGTTCCTGTTGTCCATGGGTCTGGCTCTGTAGAATAGCTTATGCCGTTTTGTGTGCATTGATACCAGAACCGTTGCCTCTGAAGGCTGGACTCTGTAGGCATGACTTTATCACCAATTAAATAAGTTTGATTTGGCTTCCAGACGGGATAGGGTTTGTAATCCGCGAAGATATTTGCCATGACCTGATTGAGGTCTGTCGATTTCTGAAGATTTTCAATTGGAGCGTGGCTTTTTACAAAAAATTCACCCATAAAAGCAAATGTTAATGTTCCAACCACTGAAACGATTATGATTAGCACAATCACTTCAACCAGCGTGAATCCGTCTAGTTTATGTCTGTGTCCTTTTTTCATGGAATAAAACCGGTGTTTTTTGTGACGGTAAGGGTGCTTGAGCCAGATCCGCTAGATAGGACAATATTGATGTTCGTGGTTAACGGGTTTCCCCCATTATCAACCGGGCGTCCCCATTTATCAAAGGATACTGTAGTTCCAGCACCTGTTGTTATAGTCATGCCGGAAGGGAGCGTATGAGTGGGTGAGTTTACACAAATGAGAGGAATACTTCCGCATTCACCCGGTAGATTATCAATGACCTTGTTGCCAGTTTTGTCATAATAGTATGCCACTTCACCGTTCCTATAGTAAGTATAGGAAGTACTATCCAAATGAATGCCCCATTTATCCGAATCCCCCGCATCGTTCAATGCCTTGATCTGTGCAAAACGGAGGCTAGATTTCGAGATTTCCGTCTGGTTTGGCAAATCAGAATTGATAGACAAATATACGGTGGCGGTGGTAACCAAAATGGCAAAAATTGAAATAAGGATCAATACCGTAACCATCTCAATCAAGGTGAATCCCCGGTGGTTGATGTGAATTTTACAGGCTCGTTTCATATGGTTTTTATAAAATGAATTCCAGGTAGTTTTCACGGTTGATCGTCTGGAAATCTGCATTTCCGTAAGTCTTCAGCCAGTCCTTCGGCCGCTTCCCTCTCTTTTTTTCCGACCACTTGAATTCATAGCCCAGCAGGCGGCCTTCCCGCTCTTCCACTCAGTCTAATTCCTGACCAGCGTAGGTCCGCCAGAAATAAAAGGTGCCGTACAGATCCAGATAGGCGCATTTTTTTAATCGTTCCGTAACGAGAAAATTTTCCCATAACTGACCTACGTCATTGCGGCTTTCCGGAGGATTGAACTGGGAAATGACGGCATTGCGAATCCCGTTATCAAGAAAATAATATTTCGCTTTGCTGACGACCTCCGAGCGAAGATTCCGGCTGAATCCTCCGATCCTTTTGATGACAAATGCATCAATTCCGTAAATTTGTCAAAATATTTGGATTATGAATCCACAAATTATGATTAATCTATGCAATTATTTGATATATTTCACTGAAGACCCCTTCCTTGAAATTCCCGTATGTCAAGCGGGATTTTCCATGTGATTGAAGCGTTAAATTATATCGCTCTTAATCAAGAGAAAAAACAGCCTTAAGGGCTTGATCTATCGCATTCATTTCACCGGATTCCAACTTACCACGCACGCGAGACAATCTTAAACGATAGTCAATCGGGCGGGTTTGCAGGCAATCAGCAACTGATTTCTTTTCAAGTCCGTTTATCGGAGAGTGTGAAATGGTCACATTTGTTTTAATTCTTGCCTTTTTCTCAGTCCATGCTGTTATCGGTACAACCTGGATGACGGGAACACGTGCATTATAAATGTCATTCGTTACAACAACGCAAGGCCGAACTTTACCCGTTTCAGAACCCTGGACCGGATCCAGGTTGATATCGATAACCATACCCCGCTCGATGATGATCATTCAGGCCACCCATGAACGGCCGTGGCCGTCAATTCCTTTAGTTCAGAATCTTCATCGTAAGTCTCCGTGTATAAATCGGCTGATTGCCGCAATTTTTCCAGCTCTCGTTCTTTTCTTAATAGATTCAATGCTTCACGCATCATGGAACTTTTATCTTTAAATCCGTAATCCTTATAGCTGTTAAGAAAAGCAACCTGATCCTCTTTGCAACTAAATTTTGTCTGCAAGATGTCACCCTCCTGAAGGCCCATAAATGGGTCCATAAATATGGGCGTATTATAAGGACCAATCGGATAGCTGTCAATAAAAATATGAGGTCGGATAAATAAGGGAGTCGTGATTGTCGGTATTGTAATGCGAAAAGGCGGATCAAAAAAGGGGTAATTTTTTACAGTAGGAATAACAACGCTGGTGTCCTGTGTATAAGCAGACCGTTTCTCTTAAAGAAAAGACTTACAGCCACCGGGTAAAAAAAAAGTTGACAGCACGGTCGTACTGTCAACTCTCAAGAATCTGTCTTGCGGTGTTCTATCTTATATTAAAACAACTAAAAATCTGAGCGATATTATAAAATCAGGGAGCCACACTTACCGTCCAGGAAGCAGATTCGTTCTCCGATACTTGTGGAATTTTGGTGAAAGTTACCTGTTTGCCTTGAAAAGTTATCGCCGTTCCACTTACAATGGTCGCATCACCACCCCAATCAGCTCCCAATTTAGTCGTAGCTGGGACGATAGGAGTAGAACCAACGGCATCACACGTACCCGCTGAATTCAGTTCCGGATAGTTGCCGCTGCAACCCTTCAGCTTCCATGCCGCCAGCGTCAGCCTTTCACGGGCGTTTAATTCGCTATTGCCACCCGCTGCTGCTTTTATAACAGCGTCTAATCTCATATCCATATATTTCGGAATTGCGACCGCAGCCAAAATCCCCAGAATAACGAGAACGGCGATGATCTCGATGAGGGTAAACCCTTTTTCATTTTTCAACCGTGCTTTTTTCATTTGAAATGCCTCCTTTTTTAAGTGCCCACCGGGGACTTTCCTTCTATTTTTTATTATTATTTGGCTCTTTTTGACTAACTTCTTCGCACAGATTGTGCCATGTTTATCGCTCATGTGTTCATCAAGGCCATAAAAAAGGTTATATTCTATTAACCAATTGTTATTATTAGATATTTTAAATTATCGGCCCATCCACAAATTACATTCGAGGGGAGAATTTATAAGTGATTGAATTGAAAG
>PLMV01000022.1 GCA_003141615.1 Syntrophaceae bacterium | reverse complement strand
ACTATTCTTTTAGCATATTGCACCGGAATGCGGCGTTGTCCACCTTCCACAAAAACGATGGCACCTACAACGGCTACCATTAGTACGGTAATCAACAAAATAACCAAAACACCCAGTTCACCGGCAGTAGCCAGTCTGATTGTATTACCAATTGCTGCCGGCATGCGACAAACAATACCGGCAAAAATTATGAGCGATATACCGTTGCCAACTCCTTTTTCCGTAATCGTTTCACCAAGCCACATAATAAAGGCCGTGCCGGAAGTTAAAGTAATAACAGTTAAGATTATAAACGACCAGCCCGACTGCAAAACAATCGGAGAGCCCGATGGACCG
Source organism: Syntrophaceae bacterium (assembly GCA_003141615.1). Classification (GTDB taxonomy): domain Bacteria; phylum Desulfobacterota; class Syntrophia; order Syntrophales; family Smithellaceae; genus Smithella. The sequence continues at coordinate 3,517 of PLMV01000022.1, read as the reverse complement.
GCCATCTGCTGCAAACCAAAAGCGATGCCGAAACCCTGAATCATACTTAAAAGAACTGTTCCGTAGCGGGTGTATTGCGTAATTTTGCGCCGTCCAGTTTCGCCTTCTTTAGAAAGCCTCTCCAAATGAGGGACGGCAATAGTTAATAACTGCAGAATAATTGAAGCACTAATATAGGGCATGATGCCCAAGGCAAAAATGGAAAAATGACTAAAAGCACCGCCGGCAAACATGTCCATCAGGCCAAATAAGGAACCTTTTGCCTGCTCAAAATAAGCCAATAACGCTACATTATCAATTCCCGGAGTTGGGATATATACACCAATCCGATAAACAGCTAAAAGAAGGATCGTAAATAAAATTCTTCTTTGCAATTCCGGAATTTTGGATACGCTGCCTAGCCCTTCTAACAAATTATATTACCTCTTCTATTGAACCGCCGGCGGCGGTAATTTTATCTTTTGCGGCTTGACTAATTCTAGATATTTTTACAGTGACGGGGAAATCAATTTCGCCCTTGGCCAAAATCTTGATGTCATTGCCTTTTTTCTTCACAATACCGCTTTGCAAAAGAGCTGCTTCATCAATTACTGCACCTTTACTGAATTTTCGGCACAAATCGATAAGATTTACTGCGACGAATTTTTCACGAAAAGGATTACGGAAACCCCGCTTCGGCAATCTCCGAGCCATCGGCATTTGCCCACCTTCAAATCCGGCTCGTACCTTTCCGCCGGATCGGGCCTTTTGTCCCTTATCGCCTCTACCGGATGTTCCGCCCTGACCGGAAGCGTCACCGCGACCAACCCGTTTTCTCTTTTTCGTCGCACCGGCCGGAGCCCTAAGCGAACTTAAATCCATAACCTACTCCTTTGACTCTTCCACAGAAACTAAATGAATAACTTTATTTATCATACCGCGGGTCTGCGGAGTGTCAACTAAAGTTACAGTGCTATTTAATTTAATCAGACCCATTCCTTTTAAAATTTTTCTTTGCTTTTCAGGACGGCCTATTTCACTTTTCACTTTTTTAATTTTTAACATTTTACCCACTTTAAGCTACCTCGTCGAATAATTGATAAGACTACTTGCCTCTTTGCGCGGCAATTTCCGCCGGATCTCTCAACTGGCAAAGGCCATCTAGAGTTGCTTTTACCAAATTATGTGGATTATGAGATCCAAGGCACTTCGTCAAAATATTATGGACACCGGCAACTTCCAATACTGCCCTCACAGCGCCTCCAGCAATCAACCCAGTCCCTTCGGACGCGGGTTTTAATAGAACTTTTCCTGCGCCGGAGCGACCTATGACTTCGTAAGGAATCGTCTTTGCTAAAACGGCAACTTTCACCATATTTTTTTTGGCCATATCCATCCCCTTGCGGATAGCTTCCGGCACTTCATGAGCCTTCCCCAGTCCCGTACCGATCATTCCCTTGCCATCGCCGACAACCACAATAGCACTAAAACGGAACCGTCTGCCACCCTTGACTACTTTTGCCGTTCTGTTAATGGCAACAACNNACAATTAAAATTTAAGACCATTTTCCCGTGCAGCATCTGCTAATGCCTTTACGCGGCCATGATAGAGAAAACTTCCTCTATCAAAAATGACTTTATCCACACCCAGAGATTGTAAACGCTCTGCAATTAGTTTACCCACTTCCTTCGCTATATCTACTTTTTTCTTGCCTTTGATCTTTGAGGCTAACTCTTTGCACAAAGTAGATGCCGTTGCCAAGGTACTCGCCTGTGCATCATTGATGGCTTGAACATAAATATGTCTATCACTCCGGAATACGGAAAGACGAGGCTTTTCTTGTGTTCCAGTAATTTTGCCCCTTACTCTTTTTGCTCTCTTTTCCCTGATCTTTAATGTCTTTTTGGAAGCCAATGTTCCACCTCTTTAAGGCAATGTAAAATTTTTACTTATTTAATTAAGCGCGCTCAGCCGACTTTCCAGCTTTACGCTTAATATACTCGTCAGCATACTTAATGCCCTTGCCTTTGTAAGGCTCCGGCTTTTTCAACGACCTGATTTCCGCCGCAACCCGGCCAACTAATTGTTTATCAATCCCGGAGACAACTATATTAACTTGCTTGTCCACCTTAATGTTTATTCCCTCGGGAATATCGTATTGCAACGGGCTGGAAAAACCTAAAATAAATTTTAAGCTATTTTCACTAAGTTCGGCACGATAACCGACTCCGGATATCTCCAATTTTTTTTCAAAACCAGTGCTGACGCCATTCACCATGTTTCCGATTAAGGTTCTCGCTAAACCATGATAAGACCGCGCAATTATTTCTTCTGATTTTCTCTCCACAACCATGCTGCCATCCCCTATTGCCAGAGTAATACCTTCCGGCAATTTCGAGGAAAGAATCCCTTTGGGGCCTTCAACTTTAACGACACCAGCACTTTGGCTGATTTTAACATTTTTAGGAAAAGTTATCGGTTTTTTACCTATTCTCGACATTAACAAGCACTCCCGCTCAATATCATTTATTCAAATTACCAAACGTTACAAAGAACTTCACCACCAACATTCAATTCTCTGGCTTCCGCATCAGTAATAACGCCGCTTGAAGTCGAGAGAATAGAAATACCAAAACCATTTAAAACTTTAGGGATGCTGTCAGAAGCAACATAAACCCTGCGTCCCGGCTTACTAACTCTTTTAATATTTGTAATCACAGTACGTTTGGCATCGGGATATTTAAGAATTATTTCTAACATCTGCTGCCCCTTTTCATTTTTTACCTTATCGTAAGTATTGATGTATCCCGCCTTCTTCAATACTTTGGCAATATTAATGTTCATCTGGGACATATGAATATTAACCGTTTTGAAACGAGCCTTATTCGCATTCCTGATTCTAGTCAACATATCGGCAATAGGATCTGTCATTCCCATGCATTTTTCTCCTTAAACTAAAGTTACCAACTCGATTTTATTACCCCGGGAAGTTCTCCCTGTAAGGAAAGTTTCCGTAAACAAATTCTACACATATCAAATTTTCTGTAATATGCCCGCGGCCGGCCGCAAAGCGGGCAACGGTTATATTCTCTGACCGAAAATTTATTCTCTCTTTTCGCTTTTGCAATTAATGACTTCTTTGCCACGCCAAATTCCTCCGGAACTTCCTTATTTAATGCTTAAAAGGCACACCCATCAGCTTTAGTAAAAGCCTGGCTTCGTTATCAGTTTTCGCCGTTGTCACGATAGTTATGTTCATTCCTTTAACTTTTTCCACCTTATCGTATTCAATTTCAGGAAAAATAATTTGTTCCTGCAAACCAATAGAAAAATTCCCCCTGCCGTCAAACGCATTAGGCGATATACCGCGGAAATCTCTCACCCTGGGTAAAGCGGCATTGACCAAGCGATCAAAAAACTCATACATATTGTTTTTTCTTAAGGTAACCGAGCAACCAATGGGCATGCCCTGCCTTAATTTAAACGTCGCTATGGATTTCTTTGCCTTGTTTATTATCGGTTTTTGTCCGGTAATCG
>PLMV01000019.1 GCA_003141615.1 Syntrophaceae bacterium | reverse complement strand
CAAAATCCCCACAAACTGATTATGCATCATTGTACACGAATTCATGGTAGGAGGAAGAACTGAGCGTATGATGATCATTGATTACGAATAAACAGTTCATCCAAAAAATTAAATATTACCCGGAAAAATTCAGTTGGATTATCGGTGTGGAGAGGATGGGTAGCTTTCTGTATTTCTGCAAATGAACACTGGGGGATCGAATAACTCATTTCTCTGGCGATCTGCTCGCTCATTACCCGGCTTTCTTTACCGCGGATGACAAGAGAGGGGCATTGTATATCCCGAAGGTAGGGTCGCAAATCGTAATGATCAAAATGAGAGAGAACCTCCCGATCAAACTGGCAGCGGAATTTACCATCTGTTCCCTGCGTAAGAGCGTGTGAGGCAATGTCGTAAAGCATTTCCTGTTCAGCATAGGGACTGTTTTTCTGGATCTCGCTGACATATTGATCAACCGTTTCGTAAAAGGCCGGTAGTTCTTCATAGAGGTTGAGAAGATATTTCTTATTCCACTCGGGTGGACAGGGTTCAATATCGGCATGAATGAGAGTAGACACCTTTTCGGGTTGCAAGGAAACATAGCGGGTTGCATGCAAGGCTCCCATCGAGTGCCCCATCAGGATGATCCCTGTTAACTGAAGGGCTTGGATTAGTTTATCCAAATCGGTTACGTAATCTTCACAGCGATAGGCTGGTGGAACAGCCCAGTCGCTAAAGCCGTGGCCTCTCTGATCCAGAGCAATAATTCTTAGATGGTCTGCAGCATTCCGTGCAAAATGGTCCCAGATGTGGGCATTGTCACCGATACCGTGAAGTAGGACCATGGACTGAGTGTGCTCATTCCCCCATTCAAGATAATGTAACTGTAGGTTGTCTATATGGATGAATTTATCTGTGGGCTGATTCCTCATAATAGAATCTTTAGGTTCATCTTTTCAGAGCTTATTGGGGAATGCTAGTATCCACCGGAACTGGGAAGTATTGGTCTATCCCCTCTTCACAATTTGTACCACATTGCTAGATAGAGTCTACTTTTTTATGTATAGAATCTGGCGATTATTTATTGAAGTTGCGATTAGCGACAGATGCGTTTGTATAGCAGCTTTCATCCCGTTGCGCTCAAGAGCGAGCAAGGAAAAATGAAATACGCCGGTTATTGACGCTACCTACAAGTTATTACTGGCAAGCATATTTAGGAATAGAAGATTACGAATTGAAAGATGAGGATAATGTTCCGCCTTTTATAGTCATGACGCTACCTGCCCCGGCCCTCGCCATATCTCCGTTTCTTATCGCTTCTCTCTTGAAATAATCCCGGTTTGTCTTTATTCTTTTATCTTTTTTCAGACTCTGCCTTTAATTGTTTTTAAGAGACTCTATGCAACTGATTATTTTCCGCAGGGACGATCCGGGACCGAACACTTCCACTATTCCCGCTTTTTTCAATTTGGGAACGTCGTCTGGCGGCACGGTTCCACCGAATACAACCTTGATGTCGTGCACCTTCTCTTTTTTTAGCAGTTTTACAACCTCAGGGGCCAGCATCATATGGTTCCCGGAAAGAGAACTCAGGCCTATTATGTCTACGTCTTCCTGGATGGCCATCCTCACTATGTTTCTTGGCATCTGATTGCCGCCGTAGATTACCTCCATACCAGCGTCGCGCAGGGCCCTCGCCACAACCATGCTGCCCCTCCAGTGAGCATCCATTCCGAGGCGGACCATCAAAATGCGAATCCGTTGATTTGTCTTCATCCATTCCCCCGTAAATTAAAAAATCAAAACAGCGGCGGGTCCCAGATACCGTACACGCGCTTCAAGGCCTGGGAGATTTCGCCTTCCGTTAAATGGCTTTTAACAGCACCCACCATCAGTTCCATTAGGTTCCCATTTTTTTCGCAGCAGCGTGAAATGGCATCCAGTGATCTGGCCACTTCTGCGGCATTTCTTTTCTTTTTTATAATCTGCAGTTTTTTCTTCTGTACCTTCAAAGTTTCGGGCGAAGAAAAGAGCTCAATCGGGAGCACTTCATCCTCTATTTTAAAACAATTAACGCCGACTATCGGCATCTCGCCGTTTTCTATGGCCCATTGATATTTGTACGCGGCCTCCGCTATCTCTTTGTGTATCCACCCATTCTCGACCGCTTTAACCAGACCCCCAAGCCTGTCGATCTCATCCAGGATACCGCATATCTCTGTTTCCATTCTGTTCGTGAGAGATTCCAGGAAATATGAACCTCCCAGCGGATCAATAGTGTTTATGACGCCGGTTTCGTTTTGAAGTATCTGCTGGGTACGCAGGGCCGTTACGGAAGAGAGTTCAGTCGGTGTGCACAATGCCTCATCATACGCATCGACATGGACGGATTGGGCGCCGCCCAGGACGGCCGCGAGCGCATGGTAAGCAGCCCTGGCGACATTGTTCAAGGGCTGCTGGGCCGTAAGCGCAACCCCGGCGGTCTGCACGTGGAACCTGAACATCAGGGACCTTGGATCCCGGGCATTGAAGCGCTTTTTCATTATGCTGCAATAAATCCTGCGGGCCGCCCGGTATTTGGCGATCTCCTCAAAAAAATCGTTGTGGGCCGACAGGAAAAAGCTGAGCCGATTGGCAAAGCTGTCTATCTTAAGCCCTCTCTTGAGCATTTCCTCCGAGCAGGCGATGGCGTGGGCAATTACAAGTGCAACCTCCTGTGGTGCGGTGCAGCCCGCCTCACGATAATTGTAGCCGGCAAAGCTTATAGGGTTCCACCTGGGGGCGTTTTTTGTGCAGAATTCAATGGCATCGCAACTGACTTTAAAAGAGGCCTGGGGCGGCAATACACCGGGGGCAATGGTCGTCGCGGTCTCCATCAGAAAATCGTTCTGACTTGTGCCCGCCAGGCGATCCAGGGCAATTCCTCTGTCCAGGGCATTCGCGAAATACATGGATTGCATGGAGATGTTGCAAATGGGCTGACAGGTCACGAGGGAAACACTGACCTGGTCGATCGGGATGCCATCAAAAAGGATCCGCATGTCATCGACCGTGTCGATAGCGACGCCGCCTCTGCCCACATCCGCGTAAACATCGGGATCGTCGCTGCTGTACCCGCGCAGGGTCGGGTAATCAAAAACCCCGTTGATTCCCGAGGCGCCCTGCTGAAGGAGAAATTTGTATCTTTTGTTGGTTTCCTCGGGTGGGCCAAAGCCGGCCAGCTGCCGATGCGTCCAAGTCCTTCCCCTGTACATCGTGGGGTGGACTCCGCGGATAAAGGGGGCTTCGCCCGGGAACCCAAGATCGCGCAGGTAGTCGAATCCGGCCAGGTCGTCTGGCGTATAAAGGGGCTTAACATCAAAACCGGAGAGGGTTTCATATTTTTTCTTAAGCTTCTTCTGGCAAGAGTATGAGTTTTCTTCCCATTCGGCGGTTTTGGTTTTGATCTCCTTGAGCCTCTTTTTATCGAATATTTCGGTCTTCACACCCATTCCCTCCTGATGAGTTGAGGTATATTGATTGAATTGATAAGGACTTCCTTTTTCGCGTTGGGAGTATATGAAGAAGGATCTTATGTGTCAAGAAGAATGGACAACAAGTTTTGTGTTACCGTTTATTATCCTTAATGTTTTGCTATGGCGCTGGTGTGTGGATTTCAGGAAGTAGTAGGGCATTCCATTTTGTAGAATATATTTTTAAGGGTAGCCGATATAATACAATCTGAAGGTATGCCCCATATTTACTCTTCCTCTCTGTGTGTTGATAGACTGAGACTTGAAATTGTGCCTTTTTTCCATTTAAGTTTGGTTCCGAATATCGAAGCGTATTTTATCTTTCCTGACTGGACGGCCAGTACTATGAATGGCAACGATCGAGATGGGACCGAGCAATTGAATATAAGGATATTATCTCCTCCCGTAATTACCATCCAGCCTATAGCTTTTGCGGATATGATCGTTGGCTTTGGCTGCCAATGGTCATCCAACTTAGGATCGTCTGCTATTTCAATCCTGGCTTTGCTAACTTTTTCTAAGGCAGGTAAAATAATTCTACCCATGAGAATTAACTTAGAATCTTCCCAATATACACCGTCAATTAAGTCCTCCGGAAGGGTATTAATTCCAAAATGATAATTTACTTCCCAGTCTTCGACTTCGATTTCATACGATTCTGTTATCAGGGTATTTTTCTTTGTCTTCCGTTTTTGAGCCATTTTCATAAATGCGATTATGAGATTTATTAGTGACTTAATTTAGATGACACGACTATTCTCCCCGTGTGACGTCAGTCTATCGCCCTGCTAATAAAGAATTCTATTCCAAAGCTTGGATTATCAATAAGATTGTTGGAAGCCTTGTTTTAAGGAAGTAACACATAAAACTATATGAGCCTCTAACCTGTCTTAGAATTAACCCTGCTATTGAACCTGCCCCTTTGCTTCCATCCCATCAGCAAAGTAAGCTAAAGCCAAATCTATCAACCTGAGAAAGTATTCAAAATCCCTTTCTGCCGCTTTATGCTGGGATAAGGGCATGTAATCTGCTGTCTCTGAATAAAAGCGATCGACTAAATCCTTATGAGCATATCTTGCCGCTTCAAATTCTTTAGGGTCGTCACTTCTTAAAGACTGTTTGATAAAAGCGGCGGATTGCTTTATCTGGTTAAGCGCTTCAATCTTTTTGATCTGCTGAAATGAATCCAGTTTATGCATGGTCTTTTAGTTTGAGTAAAAACGCAGACTCCTGTGCTTTTATCTCATCCATCATCTCAAATGTCCGATAATCACCGGTGTCATGGTCAAAGACTTCGATGACTACTGTACCATTTCGTTTTACCGAGATGACATAGACATCGTGATAGGTTTCATCGCTGTAATCGTAGATCTCAAGATCATTCCCCGATTTGACTGAAAATGGATGATCAAACTCAATGTAATCATCAGTATCATAATCGTAACCGTCCCATGAACACACAAGGGCAGGACAAAGAATCATAAGGAAAATTATGATTAAAACGATCTTCTTCACGGGATTATTTCTCAGCTATCGTCAATTATCTTTTAATCCACCAGCATGAGACAAAAAGTATTGCGGGGTTCTGTTTCTTCCCGCAGAGTTTCAATATGGCAACCATTGTTCCGAGCTGTCTGAAACACATCAATACCACATGACTCCATAGAAGGCCTTGCTCTGTCACCATGACTACAGAAGGTTCCCGTAACTTTACCGCATTCTTTACACAGGTTGCAGGGGCCGGCTAAAAAAACAAAGGCTTTATAATATCCATCTTTGAACATGTCCCCTTCCAGATCAATCAGCATCTGACGGAATTTCTTTAAATGCTTTCCCCTGTCTTTTGACCATAAGGTCTCAATATGAAACAGAAGGGCTCTATTATAGCAATCAAGGACCCGTCTTGTCTCTTCTGCGGTCGGTGTGTGAGGTGGACAGCAGTAACCATAATTGTAGCCACCACAGCCGAATTGACATTTTAACCTCACCCATGGAGCTGTCACCACACTGGATGGGTGGATTTGTTTCACGCTGGTCGCTCCCCCTCTCAGTGCATGGTCAGAATATATTTTTAGATCATCTCCATTCATATGCAGCCACCTCTATACCTATAACTATCCTTTCATGTCTCAGCTTTCAGCACGGTTGCATGAACTCGCTTAATTTCCTCAAGCAGTTCCTCCTTGTCAATGATCCCTTGACGGGCTAATAAATTGACAAGGGCTTCAAATTGAATCATTTCGGATAAAAGTGCATCTCTGAAGGTTACCATTTCCTTTGGGTCAAGTTTTGTGGCCATGGGTTATCCTTTATTCCATAAGAGATCGTTCCAGCAGTTCGCCAATTATTCTCGCTGTTTTACCAGTTAGGGTCTGGCATGATCTGAATTTATCGCCCTCATCAAACTTCCTTACCTGACTCTGGTCTCTCCAATCAACTCCGGCAATGTCCCGGCAGAGGGTTTTACCATCAGTGACTTCTTCTTTGAATCGCTTCATGAATATGCTTGAGTATTTCCACATCTTCATATCTGACCGCTTACCAGGTTGTGGACGCCCGAATTTCAAGCCGATCACAGCTAGTCCGCCGATCATTGCACCACATACTTCACCGTGAGCGCCCAAACCACCGCCGAATGAATCCATGGCCTTGATCAGGTTCTCATCTTTCAATCCCAGTTTTTCTTGCCCGACCGCAAGAACCGCCTGGCTTCACTGCAAACCCTGACCGAAAATCTGCATAGCCTTTTCCTGCATCTCTATGGACGTCATGTGATTTCTCCTTTCAATCTGGATGCTCAAACTCACTTTACGCTCTCCCTCTTGGCCAAAACAGCCTCTAACAATTCAAAAGTCGCCTGATATATCTTCGGGTCTTTGCTTGCCCTCGGTCCCGCTACATTTAAGACTTTTATCTTATATCGCTGAATCCATATGTTGACAATGAGGCCGGCTTTTCTCATGTCCACTTTGCTCAGGTCAATGTGAATGCAAGGTTTCCCGTGTTTCTCGGCAAGAGACTGTGTCAGAGCAGACCCACCGATCAGGCTGGCATGAGATAAAATCAGGGTAGCGTCAGAATCCAGGATGTTCTGTTCGGTTCTTTTTGAATATTCATCCGTGGGCATTTCCTGGAGCTGGTATATTTCAGGAAGCGTCCCGTCCTCTGTCCGTCTCCCCTTTGGCACCCATCCACCATAAGGAATATTATATTTG
>PLMV01000194.1 GCA_003141615.1 Syntrophaceae bacterium | reverse complement strand
GGTATCGGGAGAAACCGGTCCACTCGACTCAGAATAAAAAAAACTATGAGTACTCAAGCACTGTTCTTAGTTATATCCGCAGCATTTTTGCATGCTGTATGGAATCTCATCTTTAAAAAAACAAATGGTAAACTCCCTTTTCTTTGGTTAGTTTCTTTAGCTTCTGCAGTCATCTATCTTCCCTTTGTCATTTGGCAACTGTCACAAAGTCAAGTATCATTGACAGGCATCATGTATGGTTTTGCATTAGCAAGCGCCGTACTTCATTTGTTATATTTTATAGTCCTGCAAGCCGGTTACAGAAAAGCGGATCTTTCCGTTGTATATCCTATGGCACGAGGAACCGGGCCATTCCTCTCAGCAACAGGTGCCGTGTTATTTTTCGGAGAAAGACCGGGATGGATGGCTATTTTCGGCATAATATTGATTGTAACCGGTGTTTTTATAATGACTGGGCTAAAATTGAAATTATCCGATAATGAAAGATTGAAAACTGGGATTGTTTACGGAACGATTACAGGTTTGTTTATTGCCGCATACACGCTATGGGATAAAATAGCTGTAACGGACTACAATATTTCAGCATTGATTCTCACATTTGCATCAACGATTTTGCCATTATTTGTATTGCTTCCCAAGGCAGTAAAAGAAAAACAAGAAATAAGGCGCGAGGTACAACAACACTGGAAACATATTGTCGCCATAGCAGTGTTGGCGCCACTTGCCTTTATTCTCGTTTTGATGGCGCTGAAGACAACTCCCGTAAGCTATGTGGCGCCGGCACGCGAACTAAGCATTGTTTTTGGTGTATTTTTCGGGACCAATCTTTTGAAAGAAGCGGATGCAAAAAAGAGAATTATCGCTGCAATCATAATGCTGATCGGCATATCCTTTTTAGCGATAGGATAAGCAGCAGTCTGCGATTTCAATGGTAGGCGATCTTGTAAAATCAGTAATTGGATTTTTTGTTTAGTCCTTCCTGTAATGTTTGCTTGATAACTTTCATCAATTATGTAAGATTACAAACGGTTATCAGTTATTCTATGACGATTCATGAAGGCCGACGTAACTTGCTACAGACCACCGGATGGAAAAAGAAATCTACCACTTTTTTTAATCGTGTGTTCTTTTGCCTTCTTCTTGCCGCCCTGTGTTATTTTTTTGCCGGCTGTTGGGTCATTAAAGCCCCGTACAAGGTGGTAAAAGGGACGATTAAGGGTACGTATTATACGGTGAGAGGGGCATACGAACTGACTGCCGGCACCACAAAGCTCGTTTACCATATCGGTAAATTTACCTTCAAGGTAGTAAAGGCCCCCATTGACTGGGCCCTCACGAGTGACAACATCGAGACTATAGACGGGCTTCCCCCAAAAGAAGCGATTCGCCAGGGAAGAGTGAAAAATGCGCCCTATAAGGTCAAAGGAAAGATGTACTATCCCATGTCCGTTGAGAAAGCACGCTCATACCAGGAGACTGGTGTCGCTTCCTGGTACGGTTATGAGACGTTGCGCGGAAAGGGTGACCGCATGACTGCAAACGGTGAGGTCTTTGATCCGAGAGAGTTGACAGCCGCCCACAAGTATCTGCCTCTTCCTACCCACGTCAAGGTCACAAATCTCGAAAACGATCGTTGGCTGATTGTGAGGGTAAACGATCGCGGTCCCTTTCCCAGTGACTTCAATGCCAGTTCCGGCGAGAGGATCATTGATCTAAGCGAGGGTGCGGCAAAGGATCTGGGCTTTCATAAGAAAGGCGTGGCAAGAGTAAAGGTACAAACCATTGAGCTGAAAGACTAACTGGAAGTATCTTGATGCCAAGAATGATAATGAGATTAACATCCGATATTCCGCCGCTTCCTAAAGATTTCTTCCTGAACTACGCAATTTCCCTTCATGCCTAAAAGTTCAAGACTTTAAATGGCAATCTACATTTATCGCCGTGATCTGGATTGATTTCTGGCAAGCGAAAATGTATGGTGAGATACTCATGGGGTTTAGATAAAAAAACAGGGGGTATTTATATGAAAGAATGGCAAGAACTTGGCAAAGAACTGAACAGCTACCTAAAGCCTGAAACCTTTCCAGTAGCAGTAAAATTTTTACAGCGAAAAAACGAGATTCCAGACGGTACAAGGACTCCACTAAAGGATCTCAAAGTCAAAATGGCGCATTGCCAAGCCCAAGCGATTGCTCGCAAATACGGATGGACCATTGCATTGACTAAAGAAGATTTGGGATGCGCTATTTCTGGGCATACCTATGGTTGGGAACCTGCAAATATAGATGGGGCAGTTAAATTTCTTTCTAAGATGAATTATGCTGCTGATAGTGAAGCAGCCAATATGATTCTCCAGTCCTTCAGATCTCTTAAACAGGGTCAATGCGAGGCTGTTGTTTACTCACCTTTGGAGCGGACAAAAATTGAACCGGATGTAATATTGATGTACCTCAGCCCGGCCCAGCTCATGCGTTGTTTGCATGGAAGTACCTACCATACTGGAAAACCGATTACATGTTCATTTTCCGGGCGGGCGGCTTCATGTACGGAAGGCGTAATAGCGGCTTTCTTGGATCAATCCCCTAAAGTAGTTGTACCGGGTAATGGGGATCGAGTTTGGTCGACGGCACAAGATCATGAGATGGTTTATGCACTGCCTGCTTCACATCTTAAAGATCTTGTGGAAGGACTTGCCAAGACACATGAAAGAGGAATTCGTTACCCTATTCCTGCTTTCCTGCGATACCAACCCGAGGTGGGACTAACACTGCCATTGACGGACATTTTCAAATAGAACGGTAATTTTTTGTTGAAGCCTTCCTGAAATCAAGCATGCGGCAATTTTGACACACATGCTTTGTTTCAAACGATAATCATTGCTTCAATGCAATAAAAAAGGCGGGATCAATTCCCGCCTTTTCTGCCTGGATTAGAGTTAATTTTCAAAGATCAATTCATCTTTAATATCGATGCACCCGATGACACTCTGGGCTGCCGGGCAAAAAGTAAGGTATCTTGCATAAACCTCTTCCACATCTGCTATACTATTCGTTGGTGCTTTCAAATGATATTTCACCCGTATTTGTGTAATCTTCAGGACGCCATTGACATTTTCAATGTCTCCTTCAACATCGGCCCAGTAGAGATCTTCTCTCGTCAATACTTTCTTTTCGGCCAGAAGCCTGGCGAATGAGCCCATCATTCAGGCCGCTGTTGCAGCTACAATATGGTCAAGTGTTGCGGCATGTTCCTTTTCCGGCTCAATCTTATAGAAACGCTTAATACCTCCGTGCACACCATAATAGACGGGGCTGTCGAACCCTTCAATCATGGCTCGCCGTGTTGGTCCATTTTCTCTGACGATTTTAATTCGCGATGTATGAACAACCTCTCCCATACGAATCCTCCTTTATCTTTTTCCAAATAATACTTTAACGGGAAAGTAATTACAATAAAATCCGTGGAAGGATACTCTTACAGGTTATAAGATTTATATGATTAAAATTACCTTTTGGGTGTTCAATGTCTTACAAGCATTAGGTCGCATAATTTCATAGCTTTAGTAGATTTGAATTGGAAATAGTGATAATCAAATAGGATGAAATTAGTCACCATTATCCGTCTTTTATGGTGCGCTCTGGGTATCGCGGCTGGTATTGGATTGTCGCTCTCACTTGCATCACTGCCTGAACCGCCGTTCCTTTTAGCCTCATTGGGTGGTTCTGCAGTATTTCTGTTCGGTCTCACGCGCGCCCCTGCTGCACAACCCCGGGCTCTGTTCGGCGGTCATCTCGGCAGTGCGCTCATCGGCATCGCCTGCTATCAGTTCTTCGGCGATTCACTATGGGTCTATGCGCTCGCCCAAGCATTGGCTTTGTGGTACATGCTCCTAACAAAAACAGTACATCCACCAGCTGGTGGATGTNNCATGATTTACAGCCATTCGGGTTTGTCTGCGCTATGGCAACCCGTTTTTGTCGGCGTGCTGAGTTTGGCTGTAGTCACTGCCGCATGGAGTCGCTTGTTCCCGGGCCTCTCACACTACCCAGTAGCTTGGTTAGACCGTTCGCCGCCTACGATATTCTGGGGAGGCTGGAGTGAGTAAACACTATTCCACTTTTATTACAAGAATATTCATGACTTCCTGAAAGTGAGCATCTGACAATTTTGAT
>PLMV01000189.1:23114-31957 GCA_003141615.1 Syntrophaceae bacterium | reverse complement strand
CAAAGCCCTATAGGAACCGTCATTACGTTGAACCATGTTACATATCAAAACATGAGTATGAGAATTAGGATCGTTTTCGCGGCTGGTTGAATGCTCATACGTTGAAAAAATACCTTTTCCCTCAGCATGGACAACATTTACTTGGTAGTGAACTGTTTCGCGGTATGAAATATAATTATCATCAATATGTTTCACAACATCTTCAATGGCGGCTGATCTAACGTTCCTTATCCTCTCATCTCCGGCAAGATGTTCCATAATGGAAACACTTTTAGGATCAGAAAAAACAAAATCAACGCCGGCGCGATGTTCCGTCCGTCCTGCCGCGGAATAAGTATCCTGAACAATTTGTTCGCCGCTTAAATCATTCCCTCTAATGATATTATTAAAATCATCCTTCAAAACAACAGCACCTTCCTCCAAGCCAAGAGCTTCACATCCTCCGCCTAACCACCTGCTGTTATCTTTTTCGTAAATTGGATCTTTCTCATAATAATATTTACTCGCTGCCGTTGCCGATTGCGACACTGGTCCCATCATAAAACTATTCCTCGATTATGGTTGTGATATTTGATTTCAGCGTTTCGTAATCTTCCGGCCAGCCTTTGGAAACAAAAGAAGCGACTAACTTATGCAATTTAATTCTTTGGTCGTTAAGTCTTTTTGCTTTATCGGCCTTAGCTTCCATCTTTATTGATTTCATTTTTTTCTTCAGCACATCCATTTGCTCATTAAAACTTGGCTTCAATTTCTTTTTCTCTTTCGCAGCATCTTGCATAATTAATTTCTCCTTTCATGATCAAATATTGGGAATTTTAATAAAAGCCTGTTTCATGGCGGTCTTGAATCCCGGCCCTGAACGATCGCTATCCTTGAACAGAGACGGGATATTATCTAAGCATGCCTTGTAGAGTTCACCGGTTTCTTCGCCCATCATTTCGCTAAATTTAATTTCGATCTCTGCCTGTTTCTCTCTTTCTTCCAATTCCTGGAGTTCACGAACCCTGTTCTCCATTTCCTCCACGATCTTGCGCTTATCTTCCAAAATTCTTTCTTCGAGAGTATTAAACCCGTGCGGAGGCAAATATGTTTTGTTCCGTTTGATACAACCATAAAAGTAGTTCACGGGTGTATTTTTAAGAGATGCTTTTTTGTTTAGTGTTGTCAGGTCGTAACTGCAGCGGGAAAGATACAGCAACATATCTTCAATTTTTATCGGAACGTCGCTGAATTCCTCTATCCATCTGAGCACGGTATCAGGTGCAAGCTTTTCTTCCACCCAAAATACGAAATCCGGGTGGGTTTCAAATGTTTCCGTTATCTTAGTTAGTAGTATTTTATTATTAAATATAGTACTACTACTAAGTAAGTCTGTCTGATTGACCGTCTGACTGTCCGTCTGATTGAATGTCTGTTCGGGTGACTGTTCTTCTGAGTGTTCTTTTGTCTGTTCAATGGATTCTGTTTCCGCAGATTGAATTAAACCATTCCTGTCCCATCTTAATGGTCTGCTGAAATCATAGAAAATGCCTTTTTCTTTCCAAAATTGTTCACAGCGAATCTCGTCAAGTTCATAATGGAGGCATTGTGTCTTAAGATGTCGGAAACGGCCTGTGTTTAAAATGTATTTATATTGGCGAAGAGTCCTGATGGCAGTGCGAACTGAGGCAAATGTCAGACCGGTGGCATAAGCAATATAATCGAGTGTAACATATTTATTCTTGCTATGAATCATAAAGGCCAGGACGGTGCTTTGCCTTTCAGTAAAATGAGCAAACGGGGGCGCTGATCTATCCATCGCAGTTAAAATGTACGTTTCGGAGGAATCCTGTTTTGACAGACTGGTCTTTAGGGTGTTCTTTTACATGTGTGCTTCGGTGTAGTTCTTCTTGACTGTTCTTCCCCGTGTCCTGAAGCCTGACTGATTGACCGTCTGACTGAACGTCTGTTTGAGCGTTTGTCCGTTTGACTGTCCGACCGATTGAGCGTCTGGTTGAGCGTCTTGATTGAGCGTCTCGATTGTCTGTGTGTTTGACTGTCTGTTCTTTTGTGTGTTCTTTTGTCTGTTCAGGGGGAGCGTCAGCTCCATGAAACTGGCCGGATACGTTTGTAACCATTTCATCAACGAGCCTGCCCATGATGTTGGATTTTCCAGTCGAGCTTTTAGTTTGCATAAATGAGTCTTTCCTTAATTAGGGAGTTAAGGATGTTGTTTTTACTTTTTATTGTATTGATGATTTCTTCGGCAATATTCATATATGCACCGGCGCCCGGAGCGCCGATTCTGTAACCAAAAATAGATTGATTAAAAACTTCCGCTTTTTGAAAATCGGTATTCATAGGAATGGTCTGATAGAAGACCTCGTCTTCTAAAAAAGTCTTCCTTATGGCATTGACAATCTGTTTTACAGATTGATGTACGGCTGTCTCACCATGGTGATCAGGAGTTTTAAAAATTTGAGATCAGAATTATAACGGTTGCCTATATCGTCTATAAAGGCTTTTGTCTTCACGAGTCCATTTAGCGAGAATTTGCTTCCCGCCATGGTTGGGACTATCACGAGGTCAGATGCGATCATCGCCGAAATAACGAATACATCTACATTTGGTGGACAATCAATAAAAGTGAAATCGAAATTATTCAAGGCGTAATTCCGCACACGTTCCCGCAGGAGAAAAAGGGCAGGTTCACCTCCCAGGACAATTCTGGGACCGAGGATGGCTGAATCAGGGATATTGGGTATAAAATGTAGCCCCTCCTTGACGGTCGGGTATATGCAGCTTTCTATATCGGTAGATTCGTTGCTTCTCCGGGGATCTAATACATCGTAAAGGCTCTTGACAAGTGGTCTTCCAATGCCGTCCTGAAGGATGTCCGTTGCATTACACTGATTATCCATGTCGATGATTAGAACCCTTTTTCCAAGCCTTGATAATGCCTCTCCAGTATTGATTACAGTTGTGGTCTTCGCTGTGCCGCCCTTATTATTTATAACGCTGATAATCGGTTTCATTGTCCGCCTCTGGTTTTATCCTTCCAGCTTTATTGTATTTTTTTCGATATATTCCATAATATCAGTCATCTTGTACCTGATGCTGCCGCGGCTTTTGCCATCTTTGAGTATTTTAACGTATGCGCACCCTCGGGAAAACATGCGATCATTGCGCAATGTCTGAGTAGGAACACTTAAAAGTCTGGAAGCCTCTGCTTCTGTGATTAATAATTTTTCCATCACTTTTTCTCCTTGCTTTCTATTTTCATTTTATGTATATTAAATACCAGCAATCAACCTGTGTTTATAGATGTTTGTTGAAATATAACAGGTTATATACTTGTGTCAAGGAATATCTGTGGATAATTTATCTGTCAATAAGCTATTTAAATTAGTCAGAGAATTAACTGGAAGCACTCAGCCTGAGGTTTCAGCTAGCGCGAAAATTACCTATCAATCACTGCAGCAATTTGAAAAAGGACAGGCAAGTCTTTCCAAAGAAACTTTAAAGATGATGGCCAAGGCGCTATATATAAATCCTAAGTATATAGATGATACTTCATTGTATCCGTTCAAAAGCAATGGCTGTTTAATAAAAATGTTTATGCCGGATGGTCTTATCTTTGATAATCTCGAACCATTATATTTTTTATCAAAACTCAACAAGCAAATGCGCATAATTACCCTTATTTCTCCATTTCCTGAATTAAAAAGATTTATGAATATTGGATTGCCGCTAATTTATGCAATAATATTGAAAGATGACCACGAGAATGTTTTTTTATTTAGACGGAAAAATAAAAAAAACATATTCAACCTATCAGCTGATTATCCGAGCCCCATCGTAAAATTGACAAAAATATCTCAAGAATACAAATGTGTTTTGTCTATTGCTCAAAAAGAATTATCTAGAGATGTTTTCGACAAAATACGCGATTGGAATTTGCTTTCAATAGAAGACATTAAGGGTTTAATCGATGAAGAAATTAATTTCACGAAATTGTTTGAGCCGACTGAATCTGAAATTTTTCAACTCGAACTTCAACGAAATATAGAAGTAGAAAATCTTTCCAGCTATGAACTCATGTTGATTAATGAGATTCGAACGAAGGACATTGCCATAGAAAAAGTATCAAAAATGCTAAAAGAAAAATAAGAAGAGGTTCATTATATAATAATATGTCTAAGGATTCTTTACCGGAAATTGGTTTTTTGAGACTGAAACAAATCATTGGTGACGCTAAGGCTCATCCCAAAATTCCTCCACTGATTCCCATATCACGATCAGCATGGTATGCGGGAATTAAATCCGGGCGCTATCCCAAACCAATAAAGCTAAGCCAGCGAACAGCCGTCTGGCATCTGAAGGACATCATCAATTTTATTGAACGTACACGTTAAAAAAATTGGAGAAGTTCCAACATCCACTCAAGCAATACAGGTAATTGTATTTAACCACTTCTGAAATTTATCCCTGAAAGGTTTCTTATATCAAGTCACCATGTTGGGCTATCCACAGAATGTTATTTATTTCTATCCTGTTGTTTTCTTAAATGGTAGCACCTTGGCTCCGACTCTTAACCCGTCAAGATAATCCGCCCACATTTGCATCATTTTAATTCTTTCATTTAGATGCGCTGTTCTATTATAAGCGCGGCCGTTTGGGTCTCTTACTGCATGAGCAAGTTGGTGTTCAACAAAATCCGGCCTTACCTGTAAGACTTCATCAAGAATGGTTCGTGCCATTGCCCGGAATCCATGCCCAGACATTTCTTCTTTCGGGTATCCCATATTTCGCAAAGCCGCCAGAATAGCGTTATCACTCATAGGACGTTGAGAAGTTCTTCCCGGAAATACATAACGGCCTGATCCGGTAAGTTTTTTAAGCTCTGTTAATATTTCGATTGCCTGTTTTGACAATGGCACCAGGTGTGGTTCTTTCAATTTCATTTTCCCGGCGGGAATGTTCCATTGTGCATTTTCAAAATCTATTTCAGCCCATTCAGCATGACGAAGCTCACCGGGACGAACAAAAACTAAAGGTGCAATTTGCAAGGCGCATTTAACAATAAAGCTGCCCTGATAGCCGTCAATAGCCCTTAATAGTTTTCCCACTTCCGCTGGATCGGTAATTGCTGCCCTGTGCTTTTCTTGTGGCTGTGGCAGCGCACCTTTCAAATCGGCTGCCGGATCGCGTTCGGCGCGGCCGGTTGCAACTGCATACCTAAAAACCTGGCCGCAAATAGTTCTTATACGATGCGCGGATTCCAACGCACCCCTTGATTCTACGCGCCGCAAGACTGCCAACAATTCAGGGGCTTTTATCGCTGCAATTGGACATTTGCCAATCCACGGAAAAAGATCACGTTCCAAGCGGCCCATAATTGTTTCTGCGTGTCCTGTAGTCCACGTGGAAATGAACCTTGTGTGCCATTCTCTGGCTATAACCTCAAAGGTTTCTGTTTCTGGGATATTTGCCTGTTTCTGAGCTTTGCGAACATCGCCCGGGTCAACACTATTTGCCAACAACCTTCTCGCATCATCACGTCTTCGACGCGCATCAAGAAGACTGATCTCAGGGTACGAGCCAAAAGCAAGTTTCTTTTCTTTATTATTAAAACGATATTTAAAGCGCCATAACTTACCGCCGGAAGGTGTTACAAGAAGGTATAAGCCACCTCCGTCAAATAATGAAAACGGCTTATCCTTTGGTTTTACTTTTTGAACCTTCATATCCGTCAATGGAATTATACGCCTTGGCATTGTTATACCTCCTTTTGGGTACCCGCGAAATATTTTGGGTACCTTTCTACTTAATTTGGGTACCTAAAATAACCGGCTTATGTAAAATCTTATAACACGTCTTTGGACTAAAAGCAACAAAAAACCCGCTATTTCTAACGGGTTTTTGGATTTCCTTGGACTTCTTTGGATTTTGTTGGATTCCCTAATGGTGGAGGCGGCGGGAATTGAACCCGCGTCCGAAAACCTTNNAGAACGTTAGCCGTCTAAGCGGCTAAAGCGTAATCGTAGTTTTCTGCGATTATATGTTTCCTACCTGTTTAACGAGGCCTGTAGGAACCTCGGTACGCTTCTACAACTTCAAATGTCCCCGTCGAAACCGTGACGCCCCCCTTAAATTTTTATTTGTTATAATATAGACATTTACCGCGCTTTTGTCAAAGGAAACCATTGTGGCAAAAAAATTACCGACTGAAGGACAATAAATAATCCTGGCTTCCCGCCTATGAGACTGTGTCATATTGTCTTTGCGAGGGAATAAAACGATCGAAGCAATCACTTATCTAATTGACATCATAGAGATTGCCACGGAGCGCGAGGCGTTCATCGCAATGAAAATGAGGATTGCGACACAGTCTCTACGTAACCTGATAACCTAAAGGTCTCACTAGGTCACACTAGGTCACACGAGGTAATCTACGACGGGAATGACACGACTGAAATAATTTGTTACCATTGCAATTAGCAACAAATCCGTTTCCCCGGCAGTAATGCTGCTTTAGTAATAATCGCCCGACTCATGCGTTTTCTTTTTCTTTTTTCTTTACAGACAATCGCATCTGCCTTCTTTGAGCTGCGTCCTCATTGCGATGCCTATCTTGATCCGTCTCGAGTATCAGAGGAGTCAGTTGTATCGGTCGTTTATTGTCATCCAGAGCAACAAAAGTCAGATACGCTGAACCGGTATGGCGTACCTTCCCGGTAATCGGATTTTCCGCCTCTACCCGAACACCGACTTCCATGGATGTCTTACCGACAAAGTTGACAGACGCTTTGAGAATTATAAAATCACCCACATAAACAGGATGATGAAAATCTATTCTGTCAATGGATGCCGTAACCACATGTGCCCTTGCATGACGGGTTGCCGCAACGCCTCCGACCGTGTCAATCAGTTTCATAATGTCGCCGCCATGCACATTTCCCGCCGGATTGGAGTTTTCCGGATTCATCACTTGCGCTATAATTACCCTGCTTTCGCTGATTTTTTTTCCTTCCATTGTTCGACTCCTAATGTTTTTTTGAAGAATATTAGCTTAAAATTCTCCGCGCAGGCCGCTTTAAATATTCAATTCTTCAATAACAATATAATCCAGTTATCACTCGCATCAACAGCGGTAAACTGTTTTTTAGATTTTAATGAGTTTGGATTTAAAATCACGGGCTAGTGTGCGCCGCTCTTCACGTTCTTTGATATCCTCACGGCGGTCATACAATTTCTTGCCTTTACCGATACCGATTTCCACCTTCACTTTGCCGTTTTTGAAATATAACTTCAGTGGAACAAGCGCCAGGCCTTTTTCCCTCGATTTGCCATAGAGTTTTCTAATCTCCCGTTTATGCAAGAGTAGTTTGCGCGGCCGCAACGGTTCGTGATTGAAGCGGTTGCCATGATCATAATGACTGATATGCATCTCGCGCAGATAAACTTCATCATCCTTGACGACTGCATAACTGTCTTTGAGATTGGCCTTACCGGCACGTAGCGCTTTAACCTCTGTTCCGGATAAGACCATACCAGCTTCATACGTATCGCCAATATCATAATTGAGGCGCGCGGTCTTGTTGGAAGCAATCAGTTTTTGTGCTGTATTTTCTTTTGCCATAATTTATTTTTACATTAAACGTCAGTTTTTGCTATTTATTTTTTTAGTCACTTTTTTGATGAACTCGGAAAATATTATTCATCTATAAACTCTCAGGCAACCTTGTTAAAAGGCCGCAGGCAAGGCGCGCAAAGTGTTTGCCTTTCGGCGCACACTGGCAAGAACTCATTTATTTATAAGCACCCATTCGCCCTTTGGGCTTATGGTTGCGCTTCCAGAACATGAGGAGTGCGGCGTACTTTTTACGTACGCCGCAATAAGCCTGCCCCGGCGAAGGCCGGGGAGGGATGAAGCGCAACGCAGCATCAAGCTTTTTTACGAGGTTGTCATTTTTTCTTCTGCGGCAGCAAATAGTCCGGTTTTACATGGCTCATCGCTTTGTAAATATTATCGCGGATTTCTTTATTGTCCAGTTCCAATTCATTCAAAAGATTCTTAACATAAACACGCTTCGACGTAAGGCTGGTCGGGCAATCATTTTTCACGGCAGGGAATTGGCGCTCCCTGCTGTATTTTTTCACCAGTTCCTCCCGCAAATAAGCCAGCGGACGAATAATGTGCAGTTTACCGCCGAATATGCTCTGATCGGGCATCATTGTGCTGATTTCCCGTCCATAAAACATGTTAATGAGCAGTGTTTCAATAATATCGTCCCGATGATGGGCAAAAGCTATTTTATTGCAGCCCTCGGCGTCAGCTATTTCAAAAATTCTTTTGCGCCGCAGTCTTGAACACAAAAAACAGGGATTTTTCTTATTGTAATCACTGTGCGCCAGATTGCCAATATCCGTCTTTTCCATGATATAGCGATAATTATTTTCCTGAAAATATTTCTCCAGCGCTTCATAGGCCCTATACGTTGGATCAAAACCCATATCGATATTGACAGCGATAAAAGAAAACCGGGGAACAAAAATCATCGGTGAATCCAGCAAGTCCAGCAGAGCAAAACTATCCGCACCACCGGAAACGCCAACCAGAACCCTATCTCCCTTTTCGATCATTTTATAATCCTGCACGGCTTTTTCCAGCCACTTTTTTAAATGCAGGAAAAGTTTTGTATTTTTATCTTTTTTAATCACATTCGTATTCATTTTTTTATTTTTCCCCAAAGTCCTCTTATGTCTTATACCATTTCTAAATCAAAGATGATATTGCGGCGGCTAGGAGGAGGCAACGAGGCGTATTATACATACGTCGAGGAAGCCGACAACGACGCCAA
>PLMV01000189.1:0-23064 GCA_003141615.1 Syntrophaceae bacterium | reverse complement strand
ACCGGCGAGCATGAAATGCTGGAATTACGTGACGGCAACAAAAAAAGATACAATGGAAAAGGCGTCGAAACTGCCGTTAAAAATATTCTATACAAAATCGGACCGGAAATCATCGGCATGGATTGCCGCAGACAGCGCGATATCGACTTTGCTATGATCGAACTGGACGGAACCGCAAATAAAGGGAAACTTGGAGCCAACGCCATCCTGGCCGTATCCATGGCGTGCGCCAAAGCGGGTGCTGAAGTATCAGGCCTGCCCCTATATCGATACCTGGGCGGCGTCAACGCCAAAGATCTGCCAATCCCGCAGTCCAACATTTTAAACGGCGGACAACACGCCGACAATAATGTGGACATTCAGGAATTCATGATCATGCCCGTGGGCGCACCCAATTTCAAGGAAGGCATTCGCATGAACGCGGAAGTTTTTCATGCTTTAAAATCAGTGCTCAAAGGCAAAGGTTACAACACAGCAGTTGGAGATGAAGGCGGCTTTGCACCGAATTTAAAATCCAATGAAGAAGCTCTGTCGCTCATTATGGCGGCTATCGAAAAAGCAAACTACCGCCCGAGACAGGACGTCATGATTGCTCTGGATCCGGCCGCCAGCTCCTTCTACGAAAAAGGCAAATACATTCTGGCAGCAGAAAAGAAACCACAGAAATCCGCCGAGGAAATGGTTAAATTCTACGCTGATCTCGTCGCTAAATATCCGATTATTTCCATTGAAGACGGACTGGCGGAAGACGACTGGGCAGGCTGGAAGATCTTAACCGATGAACTGGGCGGCAAGATTCAGATCGTCGGTGATGATATTTTTGTGACGAATATTAAACGTCTGGAACGAGGCATTGAAATGGGTGTCGCCAATTCCGTTTTAATTAAACTAAATCAGATCGGCACACTGACGGAAACGCTCAACACTATGGAACGGGCTAAAGAAGCAAGCTACACTTGCGTTGTATCTCACCGCTCCGGCGAGACGGAAGATACCTTCATGGCAGACATCACCGTCGCCACCAATTGCGGACAGATTAAAAGCGGTTCACTTTCCCGCACGGAAAGACTGGCTAAATACAATCAACTGATGCGCATTGAAGAAGAATTAGGCGACGCGGCCAACTACCGCGGCATGGAAGCGTTCTACAGCATTAAACAGCCGGCTAAAGCAGGCAAGAAAAAATAACATCTAGTAACTTAAACGGGCTGGATTTATGAAAAAGTCCAGCCCGTTTATTTTGATTCCACTCTACGGGAATTATTCTCTCAATTATTTATGCCAGTTCGATTTCAAAGGATAACGCGGCGGCAAGGAGGAGGCTCCGCAGGCGTATTATTAATACGTTGAGGAAGCCGACGACGATGCCAACAAAGTTAGCCAAAGAAAGTGAATTGGTATTAAAAACTTCTAAAGCAGTTTGAAAAGACGGCGGCGCAAAATTTCCATTTCCGCCCTTTTGTCGGTTAGGGCATAAAAAACTTCTTTCTTTTCTTTCTTTTCGCTTTTTTCCTCTTTTATTTCGGTTATAAGTTCCGCGTCCTGCAGGAATGTTATGATATTGAGATAATTTGATTGCGAGAGCGCTTCCGGACGTAAAATTTCGCCCTTTCGATACATTCTGTCTCCGAGTGTCCGGATTTTTTTCAACCAATCCTTTTTTGTCAGCTGATTCTTCTTTAAATACAAACAGCTTCTGATGACAATCCAGAATGATTCCAGATAATTGTGAATCAAATCGGCAAAAGGTTTCAGTTTTTTACTGCCCCTGCCTTTTATTTCAATCCAGACCTGACCTTCGCGTTCAACAGACGTGATCATTTTTCTATCATACAAATAAGCGAGCACATCATTGACCTCTTGGGCGTCATCCTTGCGTTCATCAAAAATAAACTCATTCCACAAAAGCTTCTTGAGAAATTTATAATCTCCCATGATCCGGGCAAGCGAAGTCATATCTTCACTGCTTTTAATCATGGATGTAGCGACAAAACAAAGAGGCACAAAAAAATGCAAAATGTTATTTTTATAATATTCCAGATTGAGCCTTTTTTCTTCTTTCAGCGAATAAACAACTTCCTGCATTTCTTCATCTTCGTCTTCTTCGGCTTCAATTCTGGAGATGAACCCCGACTGCACAAACATGTTGAGGGCTTCGGCTATCGCCTTCTCCCGGTTGGCGAATGTTTCGGCAATCCTGACTTTCTTCATGGAAAGGTATTCATAAAATTCATTTAAAATATTCAGCAACTCGCTGTAAGATATACCACGCCTGTCATGACTCAAAATCACAGCTGCAACAAGGGAAAAAGGCGTGACCACCGAGACATTGTTTATTTCCAAAACTATTTCATAACCTATTTTCCGGTAAAGGCTCTGCCGTTCATCAATGGTCATTTGATCTATCGGCTTTTCCTGCGCCTCCAGATACGATTTCATAACAATCGGCTCGCCGATATTCACGTAAACGCGGCCAAACCGTTTGCGCAATATTTTACTGGTCTTAATTATCTCCGCGGTATTTTCCGGAGACTTGTCCGCCCCGGTCAGCTCTTTAAGATATGATTTTCCCTCAATCACACGGTCATAGCCGATGTAAACAGGAATAGCGGCAAAATTTTCACAATATTTTTCCTGATACGCCTGAATAACCATGGAAAGAAGTCCGTACTTGGGCATGACCATCTTGCCCGTTCTGCTTCGTCCACCTTCAATAAAAAATTCCAGAGGCAATCCTTCTTTTAACAATATTGCCAAATACTTGGTGAATACTTCGGAATAAATTTTGTTGCCTCTAAAGCTCCGCCGTAGAAAAAAAGCGCCGGACTTGCGAAATATATAACCCATCGGGAAAAAAGATAAATTACTGCCGGCGGCAATGAAAGGAAGCTGAATATTGTTAAAGTAAAAAACGTAATGAATCAAAAGATAATCAATATGACTGCGATGACAGGGAATAATGACGAAAGGCATTTTTTTGGAAATATTTCTGATCTTAGCCATGCCTTCCAAATCAACCGACAAGCCATCGTAAATATTGTTCCACAACCAAGTGAGCAGGACTCGCCAAAACCCTATAAATGTTTCACTGTAATCGGCGGCAATCTCATAAAGATAACGGCGGGCTTCTTTTACCACCGCCGCTTTGTCCCTTTTTTCTCTCGCTGCATAATCAGTAATAAACTTTCTCAGGGATTCGTCACTCAAAACCATACCGATGAGTTCTTCTCGTGATTTTAAGGCCGGTCCAACCACAGTGTTTTTTTCTTTTTCAATACGGTCGATTAATTCCCCTCGCAGTTCGTGAACAATCGCTTCCTCGGAAATACCGTTACTTTTATTTAAATATTCGGATAATTTAACCGGTTCCGCGGGAATAACAAAAGCATTACTGGAATAACGTATAAACGTAATCAAACGGCGCAAAGAGCCTGTATGCTCCGTTTGTCCAAAAAGAATATTAATCAGGCTTTCATCCTCTTTTTCGCGCCTTCGCCCGTAAGCGACCAAAACCGGCACGATAAAGATTGGAAAATCAACGCTCTTTTGCACATTAATCAAGCTTACTATCGCACTGTCTGCCGATCGGCTTTCAATGAATTCCGATTCGCCTAAATGAATAACAATGCTCTTTTTTTCGGCAACTATTCTCTCGAGATAAGCTAGTTTGCCCAGCCAAGCCTTCTGTTTTTTCTCGAAACGGCGCAAAAAGGAAGACCAGAGAAATTTCATCATTTTTGGCAATGGCTGCCAAAAGGACATATTCATTCCGTGGCAAAACACAGGTTCAGGAAGTCCTTTGCGCTTAAGAAGTTCATAAATGATGAGACTGTTGAGTTCACTTCTTTGGTTTAAAGCGTAAACTACAACTCCTTCTGCCGAAAGTTTTTTTATAGCTTCAACATATTCATCGGCGATGGAAACACGCGAAAGGAACGTTTTCGCCAGCCGGAACTGCAAAAATTTTTGCTCATCATAAAGACGTCCGGAGTAATATTCTTTATCTTGATCTGGTTTGGCTGAATTCATCTTTTCTTTCATTAATTGAAGTTCTCCGTTAGAAGCAACGGTAAGGTGCAGAAGGCTCTTGCATTTAAATTTTCTGCTCACATATAATTAAAAATACCGCGTGCAGTCATGACCATTCCCGCAGGTTTGATCCGGCGGTTTTTTAACAAAAGCTAATCTTCTTCATTTTGAAATTCGTCAGGAAAACGTCCCATCATATAATCAACCACATACGCCCGCACTTCAGAAGCCGTGTTAAAAGAAAGGGCTTTTTCCAACAATAGTTTGGATTCCTTCACCGTTGATTCCCTTATAATTTTTTTAATCCGCGGAATGGCCANNCCGGCCATTTCACCACACATCGCCGTACGAATCTTTGCCTCATGAGCCATGTCCACGATTCTCTTTATCAATCTCAAAACAGCCGGATGCAAAGGTTCATACAAATATGTCAAACGTTCGTTGGCCCGGTCAATAGCCAGGGAATACTGGATCAAATCATTTGTTCCGATGCTGAAAAAATCTACCTCACGCGCCAGTTTATCGGCAATCACAACTGCTGCAGGCACTTCAATCATCGCGCCTATTTCCATCTCCGAAGCTATTTTTACGCCCTGCGCCAAAAGTTCCTGACGGGTTTCTTCCAGCAATCTTTTTGCTTCGCGAATTTCCTCTACGCTCGAAATCATCGGAAAAAGAATTTTTGTTTTTCCGAAAGCGCCAGCACGCCAGATGGCTCTTAGCTGTGTCTTGAATATTTCCACTTCCTTTAGACAAAAACGAATCGCTCTCAATCCCATCTGCGGATTCAATTCCTTGCTCTGCTTCTGGTAGTTGGGAAATTTATCACCGCCTAAATCAAACGTGCGGATGGTTGACCACGATAAATTTTTCTCGGTAACCACCTGACGGTAGTTATTGAAATGGTCTTCTTCC
Source organism: Syntrophaceae bacterium (assembly GCA_003141615.1). GTDB lineage: Bacteria > Desulfobacterota > Syntrophia > Syntrophales > Smithellaceae > Smithella. Next base: position 18,120 of record PLMV01000189.1, on the reverse strand, counting down.
GTTGGCAATTCATCACGATAAATATACAAAAACTCCGTCCGGTAAAGCCCTATATTTTCCGCACCGTGAACAATTGCCGAAGGAATCTCTTCGATAAATTCTATGTTGCATCCTATTTGCACATGGTAATTATCAAGTGTTACGGCAGGTAGTTTCGCATATTTGAGATACTCATCTTTGGCGGCGTCATAATGACGTTTCTTTTCTTCGTATCTTTTGAGCATATCCGGATAAGGATTGATCACGACCAGACCCGAAGTGCCATCGACGATAATCTCATCGCCAGTGCGGACAGAGCGGGTGATATTATCCAATCCGACGACAGCCGGTAATTCCATTGACCGGGCAACAATAGCCGTATGTGACGTGCGGCCGCCGCTGTCAGTGGCAAAACCGAAGATTTTGTCCAGCTTCATCTGAGCCGTATCGGCCGGAGACAGATCGTGGGAAACGATTATCACACCGTCCTGACCGGTTTCCCATACGTTTTCCTGCTTTTCACCGGATAAATTGCGCAGTACCCGCTGAACTACATACTGCACATCGCTGACGCGACTGCTTATGTAGGCGTCTTCAACTCCCTCAAATATCTGTTTGTAATGATCCAGCGTCATGCGCAAAGCCCATTCAGCGTTTACTTCTGATTTGCTTATATATTTAATTGTGCGGTTGATAAATTTCTTGTCCCTTAAAATCAAAATATGAACGTCTATTACATAAAGAGGTTCGGTAACTTTTGTTTTTTTGAGGTTTTTCTGAATTTCTAATAGTTGATGTTCCGAAGCTTTTAAGGCTTTTTCAAAGCGATCAATTTCTTTGGGAATCAACGAAGCGTCGTTAAGTTTATAAAAAGCAATCTTGCTATCGAGAGGATCAAAACGGTAAACCCTGCCAATAGCAACGCCGGGAGAAACTCCAATGCCCTTAAGAACAAATGTTTTCTTTGTCTGATCAGCGCTCATTTTATCTTTTAATCTTCTCCAAATTTATTTTCGATAAGCCTTTCCAATTCTTCTATGGCCATGGAAGCATCAGCCCCTTCGGCTTTTATCGTCAGAATTCCGCCATAGGGACAACCAAGGGTAAGTATCTCCAAAATGCTGTCTCCATTGACAGTTTGTCCGTTGCGTTCGATATAAATTTTTGCTTTAAACTGCTGAGCTACTTTTACAAAAGACGCTGCCGACCGTGCATGCATTCCCAGTTTATTTTTTAACTTTAAGGTTCTCGTTTCTGTCAATTAATAAATCCCGTCCATGAAATAAGAAAAAATATCACAACAGCGCCATAAATAATATAAACTTGTGATACACCTTTTTTAATCAATAAAAGACATAACAAAACAACTGCCATTGCCGTTAATTTCATAATAACGTCGAACATTTTTATAAAAGGCCAGCACCCATAACAAGACAGCCAGATAACTGAACCTGCCAATATAATCAAAGAAAGCCAGCGAATTTTTACGGCAACGCGAGGTAAATCCAAAGAGCGAATAAATTCAAAACCCTTCTTTCCCTGCCGGTAACCTTCGATAAAACCCTTTAACCTTATCCAAAAGTGAGCCGGTGTATAAATTAACAAGAAAGCAACAGGAGCAAGTATTAACCCCATATATGCTAAAATAACGGCGATAATCGAGGCAAAAGGCCTTAGGGCGCCCCAAAAAAAAATATCGCCTATAGCGGCATAAGATCCCATCAAACTTTGTTTAATCGGAGGGATATCCAAGGCGTCACCCTTACCGGCCTGTTCTTCTTCCAAACGTACAACGGAACCGATTACCGATGCAGAAAAATAGGGATTGGTATTAAACATCTGCAAGTGCATGGTCAACATTCTTTCTGAATCCTTTTGTTGTAACCGCCATTCCCGAATAAGGGGAATTATCGCCATTGTAAAACCCAGGTTTTGCATCCGCCGGAAATTAAGTGTTGAGTGAATAAAAAAAGACCTCAGAAAAATTTTCATTAAAGTCATTTTTTTCACTTTTTTGCGGCCTCAAAAATAAATAACTATATATTTTTAATATGTTTTCCGTATCTCACTAACATAAAAGGCTGATTAAGTCAATTCAATCAATGCAGAAGGAAGATATTGTAAACTCGGGCTGATTCGTTGGCTGAACCGTTGCATGGAATTAGCGTTGGAGAAATATCAATGGATATTGTGGGATCGTTTAAAAATTTCATACTTGGGGGCTGTTCAAAAATGTTCAGATGCAAGGCGCGCAAAAAACCGAACCGCGAGGCGTATATGGGATATACGTTGAGCGGTGCGGTTTGCAGCGCAACACAGCAGACCATGGTGCCCTTCAGGGTATGAGCGTTTTTCAACAGCATCTTTTTATTTGTAGCCTATCTCCGGCGTCAGCTTTACCCTGCCTTTAACAAAAACACCACTGCCTCTGGCAATTTCCCGGTTTTCCGCGTCGTAGAGAACAGATTCCGCCAGATATTGAGTTTTTGAAGAATTAACTACTTTACCAATGGCTTTTATAACGCCTTGATCAACAGGCCGGAGAAGATAGACATTAAAACTTACTGTCAATACAAAAACATCTTCAACCAGCGAATTGACGGCAAAAAAAGCCGCGTTATCCAGCGCCAGAAAATACATGGCGCCGTGCAGGGCGCCTGCCGCATGAAAAAGTTCACGCTTCACGGGCAATGTGATTTCGGCCTGCCCTTGGCTGATTTCCACACGTGCGCCGGCCAGTTTTACAATCGGCGCTGAATGCATCATATTTTCCAGTTTCCGGTAATGCTCATTTTTTAACATTTATAATGCCCCTAATAATTTGTAATGGAATAATTAACTATCATCAGTAAAATTAGCAATAGCAATGATTAGCTAATAAATGGACCGGTTATCCACAAATGGAGTTTTATAAACTTATAGCTAAATCTGCATAATGAATTGACCTCTAAAGATCACTAACATTTTTATATATGGTCACATGCTTTTTAATGGCGGCGTGAATTTTATCTATATCGGCACCTTCTTTAATAAGCTTGTCAACATAACCAAAGGAAGCTGTTCTAATTTTATCTATTTCCTCTCTATGCTCTTTCCCCGCATCTGAATATTCTATAAATCCATTTGGATAGATGGTACGTTCAAAATAAAAATTTTGAGAATATTGCTTCTTGGTAACTTTATCTTTATATTGGATATAAAGATAAATATATTGTTTACCCTTCAGTGCCATCATTTTGACGCTAGGATCATGAAAGATCGTACCGTCATGATACGGAAATTCATTGACCCATGTTTGGGGATGAATAGAGAATATTCGGTCGTCCTTTGGGCCTTCTTGATAAATAAATGAGTAGCCAAGCATGTCGGTTGCGATACCTTGACCAGAATTCATAAGGTTCCAATCTAAAAACTGAATCTTGTTATTTTTATCAAATATAAGTTTAGGTGACATAACATTAGTAAAGAACGGGCGCTCTAAAGACTTTTTGTTATTTAAATAGTGATTACTAATTATAGCTACAATTATTACAAAAATTGTAATAACCGATGCTAGAATTTGAATTATTATTTTCTTTTTATGTTGTTTTGTTACTTCCCATCTACAAAAAGCAATAATAAAGAAAATGCCGCTTATAATGTAAAAAATATCTGCAATAAGGGACCATCCGGTAGTCATAAAAGCGACACCTGTAGTCAACAAAAAGATAACAACAACGCCAACCACACCCCATGAATATGCCCATTGAAGAATTGTTTTTTGATCGGCCTTTTTAATAGGAGTACTTTTCTGCTTTATGTTTTGTTTTTTGTTATTAGACATATAAACAGACTATACATTATTCTTTTCTGTGTAAAGTACATAATCACCTTTTTTTGCAAAAATAACTTGGTTTTTTTTCTAAAACATAATCATTAGCATTGAAAAACTCGTTCCGAATTATGTCTTACCACCTACTATCTTGCCGATAGCAATCGACAATTACTTTTGTAAATAATCTACCACTATGGTAATACCGAGTTGCATGCAAAAGGATATCGAGGCGGCAAGGAAGAGGCGACGCAGTCGTATCTTATAATACGTCGAGGAGCCGATGACGCTGCCAACAAAGATAGCCGAATGAAGGCAACTTGGTATGAGTAAAAAGATTCTTTTGATTAACCCCTGGATTCACGATTTTGCTGCTTACGATTTCTGGCTGAAACCTCTGGGACTACTATATTTAGGCGGTTTGCTGCGCCAAAACGGCCACCGGATTAACTTTATCGATTGCCTTGACCCTTATCACCCCGCGATGCCCAACGAAGGTCACAAACGGCCGCAGCGCCATTCTTATGGCCGGGGCAAGTTCTTTCGGCAGGTTATTCCCAAGCCCGACAGCCTGAAAATGATCTCGAAAAATTATTGCCGCTATGGGATTACACCGGAAATATTTCGTGAGGATTTAAAAAATCATCAGGATACAGAGATCGTTTTAATCACGTCGATGATGACTTACTGGTATCCCGGAGTTTTTGAAGCGATTAAAATAATCAAAGAAGTATTGCCTTCCGTTCCCCTTGTGCTGGGCGGCAAATACGCGACTTTGTGTTCAGAACATGCCGCAAAATATTCCGGCGCTGATTTTGTAATTACAGGCTCCGGAGAAAAACAAGTTCTTCTGTTGCTAAAGGATTTATTTGGTGAAGAACCTTCTTGCATGCCCGATAGCGAAAACCTTGATTCCCTGCCCTACCCCGCTTTCGACTTAATCCGCAAAATTGATCAACTGCCCATTGCCACTTCCCGCGGCTGCCCGTATCGCTGCAGTTACTGCGCTTCGCATATTTTTAATGATAAATTCCGGCGGCGTGATCCGGTAAAAGTTGTTGACGAAATTGAACATTGGCAAAACAAATCCGGCGTGAAGAATTTTAGTTTTTACGATGATGCCTTGCTCGTTAATCCCCAAGAAATGATTATACCTCTGCTGCACGAAGTCAAAAAAAGAAATTTGTCCTGCCAGTTCCACTGCCCTAACGGATTGCATCTGAGGGAAATAGACAAAGAGTTAAGCAAATTACTCTACGATTCGGGATTTAAGACAATTCGTTTCGGCTTTGAAACAGCGGATTTCCAAAGGCAGAAGCAAACGGGAGGCAAAGTCATAAATGAAGAATTGTTAAATGGCGTGCGTCATTTAACAAATGCGGGTTATAAAACAGACGATATAGGTATCTATCTTCTCTGCGGCCTGCCCGGTCAAAGCGCCGCGGAAGTCAGGAACAGTATTGAATTTGTCCGGGAATGCGGCGCCAAGCCGGTGCTGGCCGAATATTCGCCCATCCCGGGAACAAAGATGTGGGCGGAAGCGGTAGTTGCATCCCCCTTTGACATTCAAAGCGAACCGGTATATCATAACAATTCATTGCTCCCTTGCCGGAACAGTGATTTTAGTTACGCCGTTTATGAAGAATTAAAGACGGAGCTTAAAAAATATTAAGAGACAAAACAGGCAGTCTTGCATGAATATTTTAATCTGGATTAAAAATGTTGCCGTCTTACTTCTATCTTTGCTTTTTTTAATTATCGGCATCAATACTTTATTGGATTCATATAACCTAAAGAATCCTCTGGAATTCGTCATGTATTTTTTTTCCGCTTCTCTTTTAATTTTAGTTTGTATTGTTGGAGTCATATATTTTTTCTCCCGCTTATTTCCTAAAAAACAACCAGATGGAATTGATAATGATGAAACGAAATCACGGGTATGAACCCCAAAGCAAGCTTTGGAAACAATTCCGCAGCAAACTGCGGGGTATTGTACCCTCCGCTGTGCGGGATTGTTCGACTTACAAATTTCAATTCACTTCGTTTTTGAAATTTGAGTCTCACAATAATATTGCGCGATTTGTTTTTGCGCTGGCGGCCGTTTTTTTAATTTCCGGCTATTCTTACGGTTTTGATCTGGAAAAGAAGGTTGTTAAAGCCAAGCTGAAAAACGGCTTAACAGTTCTGATGCTCGAAAAACATTTAAGCCCGACTGTTTCTCTATACATCCGGCATCGTATCGGCGCCGCGAATGAAACGGATGGCGAACGCGGCGCCGCCCATTTTTGTGAACACATGATGTTTAAGGGCACCACAACCATCGGCACCAAAAATTACACTTTGGAAAAAAAGATTCTGGATGCAATCGAAAAAACCGGCACAGCTCTGGATAAAGAAAAACGAAAAGGCCAGACGGCCGATCCAAAAATTATTGAAGGACTTACGGCTCATTTAAAAGAATTACAAGATCAAAATAAGAAATATATTATACCCAACGAAATTGACCGCCTCTACACGCAAAACGGCGGATTGGATATGAACGCCTCCACCGGCCAGGACATAACTACTTATCAGGTAAGCCTGCCCGCCAACAAAATCGAACTCTGGGCAAGAATTGAGTCGGATCGTCTGCTGAATCCTGTCTTTCGTGAATTTTACACGGAACGCGATGTGGTGATGGAAGAAAGAAGGCAACGCGTGGAAGCCGACCCCGACAGTAAATTATACGAACAATTTTTAAGCGCCGCTTATAAAGTACATCCCTATGGAAGACCCATACTGGGCTGGACTCAGGATATAATGAATTTAAGTCCGGACGCGGTAAAGAAAATCTTTGCCGAATATAGAGCGCCGGAAAGCATTGTTATTGCTGTCGTCGGCGATATCAACCCGCAAAAAACATTAAAATTGATCGAAAAATATTTCGGCCGGATTCCCGTGAACAATAAAAAGAAAAATGTAGTCCCAGCGGAGCCTCCGCAAACCGAAGAAAGAAAAGTGGAGGTGCTGTTCGATGCCAATCCGATGATAATTATCGGCTATCACAAACCCACGGCTCCGGCCTACGATGACTATGTTTTCGATGTGCTGGAAACAATAATGACTAAAGGCAGAACGAGCAGATTATATAATTTACTGGTAACGGAAATGGGGATCGCGGAAAGTGTGATCGCTTCCAACGGTGTGCCGGCAACAAGATACCCGAACCTTTTTACGATATTTGCCAAGCCCCGTTATCCTCATACAAGCGCGGAACTCGAAGATGTTATTCTTCGCGAAATAGAGAAAATTAAAACTCAACCGGTAACGGATACGGAATTGGCCAAAGCTAAAAATCAGTTAAGAATGGATTATATTAAAAATCTTGATTCCAACGGTGAACTTGCCGCGATGTTATCTTATTACGAAGTATTGCTGGGCGATTACAGATATATATCCAATTATTTAAACATCACTGATAAGGTTTCGGCGGAAGATATTCAAAAGGCGGCAAAACTTTATCTGAATAAAGAAAACCGCACGATAGCTGTACTAAAAAAGGATTAAACATAGATTTATATGACAGGCAAAATAATGAATACACATATTAAATATTTTACTTTCTTACTGCTGACCGTCTTTATAATTAGCGGAGGCACACTCCCCGCAGCAGCAGCGTCTAGTTCTCAATTGCCCTCCCCGGATAAAATTAATTATCCGCCGCTGCAATTTAATCTGCCGCAGACTCAACGTGTGGTTCTGGAAAACGGGATCGTGCTCTATATTCTGGAAGACCACGAATTGCCCTTGGTTAATATCAAGGCTCTGATTAAAACCGGAACAATGTATGACCCGGACAACAAGGAAGGTGTTGCTGAATTAACTGCCTATGTCATGAGAACCGGAGGGACAGCAAAATTAAACAGCGCGGAAATTGACTCTCGATTTGATTTCATGGCCGCTTCCGCGGCAATTGCCATGTCTATGGAATCGGCGCAGGTTAATTTTTCTGTTTTAAACAAAGACCTTGACCGGGGCCTCGATCTGCTGGCGCAAATACTTATCCAACCTGCTTTTGAACAAAATAAATTTGAGTTGGCCAGGCAATTAAAGAACGAAGAATTAAGAAGGCTGAAAGATGACCCTCAAAGCCTCGCTTTCCGTGAATTCAATCGCCTTATCTATCGCGGAGGCCCGCGCGGACGCTTTCCCTCGCATAAATCACTCGCGAATATTGAACGCGATGATTTAATCAAATTTCACGGCCGGTTTTTCCAGCCCGATAATATTATGTTTGCCGTAAGCGGAGATATTACCAAAGAGGAAGCTATAAATAAATTCCGCCAATATTTCGGTGATTGGAAGGCAAACGCTATTCCGGCCAAGGTTCCTTCGCCTCCTCAAAAATCAAATGCCGGGGTTTATTACATCGATAAAGAAATCTCTCAATCTACAATTATCAGCGGCCAATTTTCCGCAAGCAAAAATGATCCTGATTTTTATGCTTTTACCGTTCTTGACTTTATTATCGGCAGCGGCGGTTTTCCTTCACGAATTTTTAGCGTCGTGCGCAATAATGCAGGCCTGGCTTACAGCGCCGGAAGCTTTTACCGCCCTAAACCTGCCTACGGAGTTTTTGGCACTTATGCCTTTACAAAAACATCTTCAACCATGAAAACTCTTTCCCTGCTCAATTCTGTTTTAGAAAATATTCAGTCCAATACGATTACAGACAAAGAAATCGATTGGGCCAAAAAATCGATCAAAAATGGTTTTATCTTTTCTTTTGTTACTCCCGAACAAATTGCCTGGCAACAGATGAATATCGAATATGAAAAATTGCCCGCGGATTTTCTCCTTAATTACCGGAATAAAATAGAAAACGTAACCATTAAAGACTTGAATAAAGTTGCCGTAAAATATCTTAATAAAACGAAAAATGTCGTCTTAATTTTAGGTGACAGCAAGAGGTTTGACGAACCTTGGACGACAGGCCAGCATATTTTAATAACTCCTGAAGACTAGTTTCCCTTTAAAGGTAAATTTTGATGATTGATGCAGACAAATTCAAACGGATTATTCAACGAATTGATTCATACCGCGAAGCAATGATTGAATTGCAAATTGCTCTCAGCGCCGTTTCGGCGGTAGGACCGGAAAACGGCGGTGATGGTGAATTGCTAAAGGCTGATTTATTGAAAGACCGCCTTATCCAATTGGGTTTTAAAAATTTCCGGAATTATGATGCGCCGGATAATAGAGTTTCTTCCGGCATCCGCCCTAATTTTATTACGACAATAGAAGGCAAAAATAAAAATAAGTTTACCTGGATTATTACTCATCTGGATATTGTTCCACCGGGTGAATTGCGTCTCTGGAACCATGATCCCTACAGCGCCTATGTAAAAGACGGCCATATTTTTGGCCGCGGCGTGGAAGACAATCAACAGGACATGGTGGCTTCTATCTTTGCCGCCAAGGCTCTCATTGATGAGGAAATAACAACGGCTAATTCGATTAATCTTGCTTTTGTTTCCGACGAAGAAACATCAAGCAGTATGGGACTCTATTACATGATAGATTCCAAGGATAATCTTTTTAACGATGATGATTTGATTGTCGTTCCTGATTCGGGAAATCCGCAAGGTTCATTAATTGAGGTCGCTGAAAAGAGCATCCTCTGGCTATGTTTTAAAACAAAAGGAAAGCAATGCCACGGCAGTAATCCGCAATTAGGCAATAATGCCTTCTTTGCGGCATCGCATCTGGTAACAAAGTTAGCCAAACTCAAAAAAATATTTCCCAAGTCCGATCCCCTTTTTGACCCGCCGGAAAGCACGTTTGAGCCGACAAAAAAGGAGGCTAATGTCGGCAATATCAACACCATTCCCGGTGAAGATGTTTTCTGCATGGATTGCCGCATTCTGCCGGACTATGATTTACAGGATGTCACCTCGGCAATACAAAAAATTGTTCATGAAATTGAAAAGAAATTTAAGGTTCAGATAGAAATATCGACCGCGCAATACGTGCAATCAGCAAAGCCGACTTCGCCTGACGCGCAAGTGGTCAAAGCGCTTACTGAAGCCATTAAAACTGTTTATAATATTAAGGCTTTTGCCGGCGGTGTGGGTGCCGGAACTGTTGCTTCCTATATCCGCAAAAAGGATTATCCCGTAGCGGTCTGGTCTAAAACAAACCAAACAGCCCATCAACCTGATGAAAACTGCCCGATTGACAATATTCTGGGCAATGCCAAGGTCTTCGCGCACCTGTTTTTGCAGTATTAAATTGTGTTGCATTGGATAAATCAAAATGATAAAAATCTGCATTCGAAAACGTAATCAATCATAATTTTAGGATTTGAGTGATATCTCTTTTAGAGGCTGAAAACTCATTGAAACAAGCACCCAAGAGTGTATCCGTAGAGAAAATTTCCTTTGCGGATCATAATTTACTAAAAAATCTCTGCGGCGAACACGATAAGCATCTAAAACTTATCGAAAATCTGGAACCGGTCAAGGTAAAAGCCTGGGGAAATATCATTACTATCTCCGGCAAAAATGCCAACGTTCGCAAGATCAGCGCTATGCTGCAGCAGCTTTATTCGATAATGGAAAAAGGGTGGCATATTCAACCTTCCGATATCGACTACGCTCATCGTATTCTTTCCGAAGATGTAACTTTCGAATTAGCGCGTATATTCCTCGACACTGTTTTTATTTCTTCCAAAAAACGTATAATTACACCCAAAAGTATAGCGCAGCGGCTTTATATTGAATACATGAGAAATTTTGATATGGTTTTTGCCATAGGTCCTGCCGGAACGGGAAAAACATATCTGGCTATGGCCATGGCCGTATCGCATTTGNNACTGGGCTTTTTACCGGGAGATTTGGCCGAAAAAGTTAATCCTTATCTGCGCCCCCTGTATGATGCGCTTTATGATATGATAGATATGGAAAGGGCAACCGCCCTTATCAATAAAGGGTTGATTGAAGTTGCGCCTCTTGCTTTTATGCGGGGTAGAACGCTTAACGATTCTTTTGTTATTTTAGATGAGGCGCAAAATACTACATCCGAACAAATGAAAATGTTTTTAACGCGGCTCGGGTTTGGTTCTAGGGCAATAATTACCGGAGATATTACCCAGGTTGATTTGCCTCTGGAAAAAATTTCCGGGTTGATTGAAGCGGAACACATTTTAAAAAAAATCGATTGTATCCGCTTTGTTCATTTTTCGGAAATTGACGTTGTCCGGCACCCATTAGTTCAAGATGTCATCAAGGCTTATGCGCGTTTAGATAGAGAAAAAATAACTAACTCCAGCAAATAAATTTTATGAATTTTATCGAATCAACGAAAAATAAAGCGGTAAAAAATTTCAAGAATTTACTGGAGAAAAATAATTTTCCTCTTAGTTTTTTGGAAAATAGCGTTTTTCAAAAATGGGCTATCGCTGTCATTCTCTGCTTAATTTTAGCTATCATCCTGGCGCCGGAAATTAATATCTTCGCGCCAAAATTTAAACAAGGAATGATTGCCCCCAGGAATATTAAAGCCGACCATTCTTTCCTGGTTGAAGATCAACAGGCAACCCAACAGAAAATAAACGATGACGCGGAAAATATCAAACCGGTTTATGACTATGACAGTAAAATAGCCGTCAACATCAAAACAAAGTTAGCNNTTGATGTAAGTAAATCACAAAAAGAGAAACAGCGCCTGGAGGTGAATTTAGGGGTTTCTTTAAGTTCGGAAGAATTTCATATTTTAAAGGAATATAAATTTTCTAATGAACTGCAACAAAAACTTACCCAGGTAATTGTCTCTTTCTACGCAAACAAATTCATAACCAATAATATTTTTAGTAAATCAGAAAAGATAAAAGGTATTGCTGTTAGAAATTTAGAAACTCAAATAGAAGAAGAAATTAAAGATACTTCTTCATTTTTAAATATTCAAAAAATTGATGCGGCGCTTTTAAAAACGGTTAATGTGATTTTTAAGGGTGACGAATATCCTCTAAGAAAAGTGGCGTTTTCCATAACTAAAAAACTAATCGAACCAAATTTGACCTTTAATAAAGAGTTAATGGAAAAGAAAAAGATGGCACTTTTAGGAGATACAAACCCGGCATTTTTCCAGGTGCAAAAAAATGAAATGATCGTTCGGGAAGGAGAAAAAATCGGTTACCTGGAGTTAGCTAAATTAAATGCTTATTTTAAATCTACCGAAAATAATAAAATTTCCAGATTTACAGTCTTTCTGGGATTTTTCTTCACAGCCCTCTTTCTTTCTATTGCCTTGTACCTTTGGCGCACAAGAAACTGGATTAAATCTTCAGTTCGTTCCAACGTTGATTTGTTTGTTTTTGGCATTATTGCCCTTTTACAAATATTATTTATTAAGACAGGTATCTTCATTTCTCTCGCCGTAAACAGAGCATTCCCGTCTATATCAACTGAAACCTGTTATTTTGCTATACCCTTTGCGCTAGGAGCAATGATTATCGCCATCTTGATTAATAGAAACGTTGCCCTAATTATAAGCGTGCTCACATCTTTCCTGATTGGTTTCATCTTTGATGAAAAAATTATTCTACCTCTTTTCTCCTTTTTAGGATCAATTGCCGCGTCTTATCAAATTGTCCGTATCCGGCAGCGTTCTGTTTTTTTAAGAATCGGTATTTTTTTGGGCATTATAAATATGGCGGCGATTGTTTGTTTAAACCTTATCACGGGAAATTTATTCAATGATTTATTTTTACGATTAATGATGGGATTCGCCGGAGGAATTTTTACTGGAATCCTTGTCGCCGGGATCGCACCCATTTTTGAAAGCACTTTCGGTTTTATAACTGATATTAAGCTGCTGGAGCTGGCCAACCTCAATCAACCTCTTTTCCAAAGAATGATTATCGAAGCGCCGGGAACTTATCATCACAGCATAATCGTTTCCTCTCTGGTGGAGGCGGCAGCCGAAGCTATCGGAGCCAATTCTCTACTGGCCAAAGTAAGCGCCTACTATCATGATATAGGCAAATTGACAAAACCTCAGTACTTTATTGAAAACCAGTCCAATTCTGATAACAGACATGACAAGTTATCTCCTAAAATGAGCAGTTTGATCATAATTTCTCATGTTAAAGATGGCTGTGAACTAGCCTCTCAAGTCAAACTTGGCCGGCAGATTATTAACATCATCCGCCAGCATCACGGCAATAATATTGTTAGTTACTTCTACGACAAAGCTAAAAAAAATAAAGATGAATCGATCCGCTCTTTATCGGAAAGTGATTTCCGGTATCCGGGACCAAAACCACAGACTAAAGAAGCAGGCCTGGTAATGCTGGGTGACATTATTGAAGCTTCTTCGCGCACTCTTTCTAATCCAACTCCGGCCCGAATTCGTTCTTTGGTCAGAGAAAGAATTGAACGCATCTATATGGATGGACAACTTGATGAAAGTGAGTTAACTTTAAAAAATCTCAATACAATAGCGGAAACATTCACTAAAATTCTTACCGGAATTTTTCATCATCGCGTTGATTATCCGGAATCGGCGCATAAAGAAACCAACGGCAAAAAAGAAATTCATGAAATTACAGATCGAAAACAGTCAAAATAAAATTAAAATAGATAAGCGCAAAATTCGCAGCACAGTCTTAAAAATTCTGAAGATTATTGATTGTGCGGATAAAGAAATCAGCCTCTCTTTTGTTGACGATGAAAATATTAAACAATTAAACAAGCAATATCTGGGAAAGGATAAGGCAACTAACGTTCTTTCTTTTTCTTTGCAGGAAGGTGAATACGGCGATATAAATCCTCAAGTCCTGGGTGACATTATTGTTTCCGTCGAGACAGCTCAAAGGGACGCTCTTTGCGGTAAACTTACTATTGCGCAGGAAATTGATTTTCTCATAATCCACGGGATTTTACATCTGTTGGGTTACAATCATGAAAATACGACTAAAAAAGAAACAAACAAAATGCGGCAAAAAGAGAAAGAATTATTTAATGCGCTTAATAGCTGTAATAACAGGTTAATTTAAATTATAAAAATATCATCTCTTTCAGGAGGTAACAAACAATGGATTTATCTTTAGAAAATAAGGTTGTTCTAATTACAGGAGCAAGCCGGGGAATCGGCCAGGCAATCGCTATGGGATTAACCCAGGCCGGCGCCGACGTTGCCATTGCCAGCCGTAAACTGCCCGACTTAGAAAAAGTAGCTGAAGCAATTAAGAAAACGGGAAGGAAATGCCTGCCCGTAGCGGCTCATATTGGTAAAATAGAAGAAATAAACAATCTTGTAAAAAAAGTCATGGATGAGTTCGGAAAAATCGACATTCTGGTAAACAATGCCGCTACAAATCCCACAATGGCCTCGGCTATAGATATAGACGATCGCGCCTGGGATTCCATTATGAACCTTAATCTTAAGGGTTTATTTTTCTTAAGTCAGGCAGTGGCCCGAATAATGAAAGAAAAAGGCGGAGGCAAGATTATCAATGTTGCATCAATCGCCGGAATTACTCCCGACATACTGCCAGTTTATTCCATAAGCAAAGCTGGTGTTATTATGGCCACAAAGGTGATGGCTCAACAATGGGCCATATACAATATCCGGGTAAACGCTATTGCTCCCGGCCTTACCAAAACCCGCTTCAGCGAAGCTCTCTGGAAAAATCAGGACATTCTTAACATAGCAATGAGTAGGACTCCATTGGGGCGGCCGGCCGAACCGGAGGAGATGGTAGGAGCTATTATTTATCTGGCTTCGGACGCGTCAAGTTATGTAACAGGGCAGGTACTTGCGATAGATGGCGGAATGACTATCTAATACCAATCATAAAGGAAGTTTTCGCCATATGGCGAAAATTCTCGGCAATGTAAGGTCAGATTTATTATGCGCTCTCCTTAAAGGAATGCGCTTCCGATCAAAGCGCTATTTTTGTTGGCGTTGTTGTCGGCTTCCTTAACGTATAACCTGATAACCTGAAGGTCACACGAGGTCACGTGTGTATAATACGCCTCGTCGCCTCCGCCTAGCCCCGCTGAAGCGGGACAGTTCAACTAAAGAATTCCAGTTCACTGCGTAACTGTAATTCGAGTTTCACTGCCGCCTCAATATCATCTTTGATTTATAATTGGCATAACATCAATAATGATTTTTCTACTGGTGTTTCTCCCAATAGTTCAGATATTTTAGCTAATTCTTGTTTTAAAAAAGCATTGAACTAAAACTACTAATGAAGTAACATATAGTTATGAAAAACGATTCGAACATATATTTTATCAAATTCAACGGAATTTTATTTCTATGGACTGCTATTGCAGTTTTAGTTGCCTTTATAATTATGGCCGTTAATGTTGCTCATGCCGACATTTACAAGTATGTGGATAAGGAAGGTGTTCTGCATCTTACCAATGTTCCTTCCGATCATAACGCTAAATATGTTATGATCATGAAAGAAAAACGGATTCTTTTCCATTCCAACCTTGACATAAACAAATACGATGATCTTATTACTAAAGCCGCCGATAAATTTAAACTTGATTCAGCCTTGATTAAGGCGGTCATCAAAGCGGAATCTAACTTTAATCATCGAGCTGTTTCACCGGTAGGAGCCCAAGGTTTAATGCAGTTGATGCCGAAAACGGCATCTGATCTAAATGTCGAAGACAGTTTTCATCCGGAAAAAAATATTGAAGGCGGAGCGCGCTATCTGCGTTATCTTCTCAATACCTACAAAGGGGATTTAACTCTTGCCCTTGCCGCTTACAATGCCGGAGAAAAGGCTGTCGCCAAATATAATTACAACATTCCTCCTTATCGGGAAACTCAAAATTATGTAAAGCGTGTTTTTAGTTTCTACAAATCATACAGCAACCAATAATGACACTCGCTGAAAACGAACGCAGTGAAGTTTGAAGCGTAAGTGGAATTATCCCAGGAGCAAAGCGACGTGGGATTTATTTCTGACGCTTTTCGACATATAAATATTTTCGTATTTCCGCCAATTTCTTTTCTTTAATTCCTTTTATTTCCATTAACTGCTCAATATTACGGAACCGGCCTAATTTACTGCGTAAGTCTAATATTTTTTCGGCCGTTGCCTGGCCAATTCCAGTTATTAAAAGCAATTCATCTTCTGTGACTTGGTTAATATTAAGCGGCATACCCAAGGCCAGCCTTTCGGCAGAAGCTATTTTCGTAACAACAATATCATTCTTCCCTGAAACAGAATTGATCGTAATTTTCATTCCATCGTTAAGCTTAAAGGCTGGATATAAAAATTCTCCGATACCGGCAGTTTTCAATAATTGTCCGGAGGTTGTTTCAGGACCAACGAAATAAATTCCTTTGGGCTGATCATTTTCCACAACTTCTATTGCCAGGGAATTATCTAATTGACCGGTAAAAGCAGGAGCTTTATAGCTGATGAATAAACTGTAAAATAAATTAAAAAAGGGAATAATCGCCAAAGTTAAGCAAACAGCGATTAGCCCCTTTATTTGACCTTCAGAAATAGTCATAAACCTATTTTTTCTTTTCGAGCCCGAAAGCATCATGCAGAGCAGTTACAGCAAGCTCTGTATATTTTCGTTTGATAATACAGGATATTTTAATTTCCGATGTACTGATCATCATGATATTAATACTTTCGTTGGCCATTGTTTTAAACATTTTAGCCGCAACACCGGAATGGCTTACCATTCCTACGCCGATTATCGATACCTTGGCTACATCATCGTCAACTTCGACTTTTTTTGCTCCAACCGCTTTTGCCGTGGCATCTACTATCTTCTGGGCTTCCTTCATTTCTTTCTTAGATACAGTGAAAGTAAGGTCGGTAAAGCCTTCCGCGCTGACATTTTGAATAATCATATCTACGCTGATATTGTGCTCCGACAAAGGCGTAAACAAACTGGCTGCCACACCCGGCTTATCCGGAACATGAACCACCGTGATTTTGGCTTGATCACGATCATAAGTTATGCCTGAAATTATTTCTTTTTCCATATCCTTATCTTCCTTAGTCACAAGAGTTCCTCCTTTATCGGAAAATGTTGATTTCACATAAACAGGAACATTATATTTTTTAGCCATTTCCACGGAACGGGGTTGTAAAACCTTCGCGCCGGTCATAGCCATTTCCAGCATTTCATCGTAAGAAATTTTATCCAGCCTCCGCGCTTTATTGCAGACATTCGGATCCGTTGTATAGACGCCGTCCACATCCGTATAAATGTCACATTGATCCGCGTTTAAAGCCGCCGCGAGAGCAACTGCGCTTGTGTCGGAACCGCCACGCCCGAGTGTTGTAATATTGTTGTCTTCATCAACACCCTGGAAGCCAGCTACAACAGCGATGGTCCCGTGCTTGAGTTCTTTTTTTATTGCATCCGTATCGATAAGTGAAATTCTTGCTTTCTTATAAGCTTTATCCGTTAATATCTTGACCTGAAATCCCAGAAATGATTTTGCCCGATAACCCATAGAGTTTAAAACTATAGCCAGCAAGGTCACGGTAACGTGTTCACCTGTGGAAATTAATGAGTCATATTCTCTTTCATTGGGCGATTCCGCAGCCTTATGAGCCAGGGCGATGAGACGATCCGTTTCACCGGCCATTGCTGATAAAACTACTACGACTTCATTGCCTGCTTTTTTTTCCCGGATTGCTTTTGCGGCCACATTTTTTATTTTATCAATATCCGCAACTGATGTTCCGCCGAATTTCTGAACAACTAAAGCCATTTTAACTAACCTCCATTTTTGTATCTATTGCCAATTCCTTCAATCTGTTTTTCTGTCCTTTTATAATAATTCTTCGCCTGTTTTCATCAAGATATTCAAAACTTATAAAAAAAGTATCCGCGGGGAGAATTTGGACTATTTTTTCCGCCCACTCGATGACAACAATGCCGTCTCCGCAAAAATATTCTTCGTAACCTAAATCTTCGAATTCAGAATAACCGTTTAGCCGATACACATCAAAGTGATAAAGTTTACAGCGGGCCGGATATTCATTAATCAAAGTAAAAGTCGGACTTGTAATCTGATATTTTTCGCTGACTCCTAAGCCCCGGCCTAAACCGCCGGTAAAACAAGTTTTGCCGGAACCAAGCTCTCCCGATAACGCCAAGACATCACCTTTCCTTAATTTTCCGCCAATGAAGCGCGCTATTTCCCAAGTCTGCTCGGCACTTTCAGATATTATTTCAATCTTTGTGTTTTTCTGATTCATTTAAAATATCGATAAATAGCTTTAATACCATTTCTAAATCAAAGATGATATTGAGGCGGCTAGGCGGAGGCGACGAGGCGTATTTTACACG
>PLMV01000085.1 GCA_003141615.1 Syntrophaceae bacterium | reverse complement strand
ACTGGAATAAATAAGGAAGAAATATTTACAACAGCTTCATCAGATTCCGGCAGCGCCGCTCAATTGTCCGCAGGCGGCGAGAATGTCACTGCCGCGGCTTTTACGAAGCATGGTTGTGTAATGATTGTCGATCAGTGTCTGCTGAAAAACTTCCACTGTTTTTTGTGACGGTGATTTAAAAGATGTTCCGGGATATTCGTTAAAAATAATTAAATTCAACTTACAGCGCTGGCCTTTCAGTAAAATCGCCAGTCTTTTTGCGTCCTGCACGGAAGAATTAATTCCGTCAATCAAAATATATTCAAAGGTCAGCAATCTGCGGCCGGGCATCGGATATTTTTTGCAGGCATCCAGCAAGATTTCCAGAGGATACTTTTTATTGACCGGCATTATCTTGCTTCTTGTTTCGTCATCAACTGCATTGAGTGATACGGCGAGATTAATACAAATATCTTTACCGAGCTGGATAATCTGCGGAGCAAGCCCGCAGGTGGAAACCGTAATCTTTCTGTTGGAGATACCCAGACCGAAATCACCGGTTAAGATTTTTATCGCTTTAAGAGTATTTTCGTAGTTGGCCAGAGGTTCGCCCATGCCCATCATCACAATGTTGTTGATGTCGGGGCCTTCCGGCGTTTCGTGTTTGAGCGTGATCAGTTGGCCTGCTATTTCCGAAGGCTTTAAATTTCTTTTGAACCCCTGGCGCGCTGTCAGACAGAATTTGCAATCCATAGCGCATCCGGCCTGAGTGGAAATGCAAATTGTCCAATGGCTTTTGCCGGGAATTAAAACACTTTCGATAAAAAGCCCATCTTCCAAACGTAGGAGGGCTTTTTTTGTTCCATCAGGGGATGTTAATATTTTTACGATTTGCGGACGGCTGATGCGGACGAGCTTGGAGAGCTTAGTGCGAAAGTCGCGGGAGAGGGTGGTCATGTCTTCAAAAGAAACGCTGCCGGATTGATGCAGCCATTTCATAATTTGCCGCGCGCGGAATTTCTCTTTACCCAGAGAGGAAATAAATTCTTCCATTTCCTCCAGGGTGAAATCCAGTAAATTGGGAAGCGGGTTGTCAGGGCGATTATTCATGAAACTTTTTTTGCAGTGTTGCGGCGATGGCGTCGATAAAGCCTTCCGTATTAACTTTTTTGTTGGAAGATTTCTTTTCGGCGAGCGCGAGTAAATCACCAGTCATCGTGCCGTTCTCCACGGTGGCAATGGCCGCTTCTTCGAGTTTATCGGCAAACTTTATCACTTCAGGCGTGCCATCTAATTCGCCGCGTTTGCGCAGGCCGCCTGTCCAGGCGAAGATCAGCGCCATCGAGTTGCTGGAAGTTTCTTCGCCTTTTAAATGTTTATAATAATGTTTTTGCACCGTGCCGTGCGCGGCTTCGTATTCAAACCAGCCGTTTGGAGAAACAAGAACTGATGTCATCATGGCCAGTGAGCCGCTCGCGGAAGCGATCATATCGGACATAACGTCGCCGTCATAGTTTTTCAGCGCCCAAAGCATACCGCCTTCACTTTTCATAATGCGCGCCACGGCATCATCAATCAGGGTAAAGAAGTATTCGATGCCCGCTTTTTCAAATTTTTCTTTCCAGTTTTGCTCGAATTCACGATTGAAGATTTCGCGGAATTCGGCATCGTATATTTTGGAAATAGTATCTTTGGTGGAAAACCACAAATCGATTTTTTCACTCAAAGCGTAAGTAAAACAAGCTTGGGCAAAGCTCAATATGGATTGTTCCAGATTATGATTAATTTGCGCAACTCCCTTGCCCGGGAAATTAAATACCGGCACGCTGATGGTTTTACTCCCGTCCTGCGGAGTAAAGACCAGTTCGAGTTTCCCGGCGGAAGGAACAGCAAATTCCGTATTGCTGTAAACATCGCCGTAAGCGTGACGGCCTATGGTTATCGGTTTTTTCCAGGAAGAAACCGCGGGTTTGATATTATTAACTAAAATCGGTTTTCTGAAAACCGTGCCGTCGAGCATGGCGCGAATGGTTCCGTTGGGGCTTTTCCATGCTTTTTTCAAACTGTATTCATTCACCCGGTCTTCATTGGGAGTAATGGTGGCGCACTTAATTCCAACGCCGTATTTCATAATCGCTTTTGCCGCATCAACCGTTACTTTGTCATCGGTATCATCGCGATGTTTTACATGCAAATCATAATAATCGATATTCATATCCAGATACGGAAAAAGGAGCTTATCCTTCACCATCTGCCACATGACACGAGTCATTTCATCGCCGTCCATTTCGACGACGGTAGTTTTTACTTTGATCTTTTTTGCCATAATAAAATTACTGCTCCTTTAATGAGACCCAAGTTTCAGAAACAAAGTACACTGAAACTTGCAGGTCGAATTATCCCGCAGCTTGCTGCGGGAGTGATACCCGCTATTTCTTGTTGCGAATGTTGAGAGCGCCTCCTGCTAAAATGATTTGCTTTTGCCTTGCGGACAAAATGCAATTTACATAAAACGAAGTGCCCCTGGTTTTGTTTTGCACTAAAAGCTTACCGTTTCCGGCAATTATTTTTCTTACCTCAACAATTTCCAGTTCGTCTCCCTGATCGATTTTGTCATAGTCGCTCTCAACGCGGAAAGTCAGAGGCAGTATGCCGAAATTAATCAAGTTGGCGGCGTGAATTCTCTCAAAGGATTTGGCGATCACCGCGCTGACGCCCAGATACATGGGGCATAAAGCGGCGTGTTCACGCGAAGAACCCTGACCATAGGACAGACCAGCAACGATAATATTTTGTTTTCCCGCTTTTTTTATTATTTGAGCGCGCTGAGCAAATGTGGCATCGACGTTTTCAAAAACAAACTCGGAATATTTAGGAATGTTTGAACGGTATTTCATCCTCGCGCCGGCGGGAATGATATGATCTGTCGTGATTTTATCGCCGACTTTGATCGTTACCTGACCTTGAATAATATCTGAAAGTTCCAAGTTGCGGGGTAGGGCGCCGATGTTGGGGCCGCGGCAGACCTCTATGGTTTTCTTTTTCTTGTCCGGCCGGATAATCATCGAATCATCAATGGAAAACTTTTTCGGTATTTCGACATTCGGATAGCTTATTTTCAAATCGCGGGGATCGGTGAAGCGCCCGGTAATTACTGCCGCAGCGGCAGTTTCCGGACTTACCAGATAAACATTGGCATCCATGGTTCCCGAACGTCCCAGGAAATTACGGTTGGATGTGCGCAGTGATACGGCGGCTGATTTAGGACTTTGGCTGTTGCCGATACAAAAGCCGCAGGCGTTTTCCATAATCCGCGCTCCGGAGGCGATCAAATCAACCAGATAACCGTTTTGGTCGAGTTCTTCCAGTACCTGCCTGGACCCGGGCGCTATGATAAAACTAATGTTGGGGTGAGCAACCTTGCACTTTAATATTTTAGCCACGGTAACTAAATCTTTGTAGGAAGAATTGGTGCAACTGCCGAGACAAACCTGATCAACGGCGATATTTTTCATTTTCCTGACCGTGCTGATATTGTCCGGGCTGTGGGGCTTAGCCGTCAATGGTTCAATCCTGGATAAGTCAATATTAACAACTTTAGTGTGGTTGGCGTCTTTATCGGCTTTGAGTTCCGTAAAATCGCTTTCTCTTTGCTGTGAACGCAGGAAAAGGCGCGTCATTTTATCACTGGGAAAAATGGAAGTCGTTACGCCGCATTCCGCGCCCATATTGGTAATCGTGGCGCGTTCGGGAACTGTTAGCGATGCGACACCTTCGCCGCCATACTCGAATACCGTGTTGACGTTTCCTTTGGTGGTAAAAACTTCCAGCACCTTGAGAATGACATCCTTGGCGGAGACCCACGGTCGGAGCCTTCCGGTAAGATTGATTTTAATAACTTTAGGACAAATCAGATAAAACGGCTTGCCGGCCATAGCCAGCGCGACATCAAGCCCCCCCGCGCCGATGGCAATCATAGATAGCGCTCCGCAGGTAGGAGTGTGACTGTCCGAGCCGATAAGTGTTTTTGCCGGTTTGCCGAATCTTTCCAAGTGAACCTGATGGCAAATGCCGTTTCCCGCGCGGGAAAAAACAATGCCGTATTTTTGCGCTACACTCTGCAAATAGCGATGATCGTCCGCGTTTTCAAAGCCGATCTGGATCGTGTTATGATCAATATAGCTGACGGACAGCTCGGTTTTTACTCTGGGCACATTCATGACTTCGAATTGCAGATAAGCCATGGTGCCTGTGGCGTCTTGAGTCAGGGTTTGGTCAATACGAATGCCGATCTCTTCCCCCGGCACAAGATTGCCGGAGATTAAATGATGCGCGAGAATTTTTTCAACTAAATTTTTTCCCATTTACTATTCCTTGGATTGGCGATCATGATCCTATCCAAAAAAACAGGGAAAAGATCAGATTCATAGTCTTTGGGTTTATATAATAAACTTGGCAGATAATCAACCGGCAAAAACCTTATACTACCAATTCTAAATCAAAGTGCTATTTTTGTTGGCGTCGTTGTCGGCTTCCTCAACGTATGCACACAATACGCCTCGTCGCCTCAATATCATCTTTGATTTAGAAATGGTATAGGGAAAGGATATAATAAAACAACAACGGGCTTTGGAATCGTTTTCCAAAGCCCGTTATTGTTTTACACTGTTTATTTTTATAGCGGCTATGCTTTAAACGCCACTGTTATTTAATCCTTTTATCCGAACGGCGCGCTGAAATCTTTTTTGATAATAGGGGGCATCCAGATTGTCAACACGGATAACTTTACCCTTTGAGGATGCATGGACAAATTCATTGTTGCCTATGTAAATTCCCACATGCCCCAACGAGCGTTTTGTATGGAAAAAAACAAGATCGCCTTCTGTCAGTTTTTCGCGAGTGACGCTGATGCCGACTTTGGATTGTTCGCGCGCGTTTCGGGGCAATGTTATATCGAAAATTCGATAAATTTTTTGGACAAATGAGGAACAGTCAATTCCTTTTAAAGAGGAGCCACCAAATCTATATGGTGCGCCTATGAATCCGGTAGCCACCTTAACAAATAATTGCACTTCATCGGGACTGTTCCATTTGCCCAGGAGCTCTTCTTTTTTAAACGATTCATCCGGTTCGCTGATATTCGCGGTATCTTCATTATCATCATCAGTCAGTGAATCATCACCATATTCTTCCAGATCTTCATTTGCCTTTACATAAGTTGATTCTTCTGACACTTTAGCTTTTCTGGAAAGAACAATCCTCTGTCCAACGCGTAAACTTCTTTGGTCGACATTATTGAGAGCCATTATTTTTTTCATGGGTAGCTGCGTTTTTCTGGCGATCTTGGATAGAGTATCCCCTTTCTTAACGGTGTAATAAGTTTGTTTAGATTTTATTTTGGCAGTAGATGTTGAGGAACCTTTTGGGGAGATAGTTAAAATCTGATTTGGTTTGATTTTAGCTTTATGAAGATTATTATCTTTCTTGATTTTATCAATGCTAACGTTGAGTTTCTTGGAAATGCTATAAAGGGTGTCACCATTTTTTACTTTGTACTGTGTTGCCAGAGCGTTTGTGCTAAAGCTAAGTAATAAAACGAAGAGGACGATAAGTCCTGAAAATACGAAAATCTGCCGTTTCATCATGAAGTGCCTCCTTAATTATTGGGGGTATCATTTTATTAACGGTGTACATATTTCGATTTAATATCATATTAATAACCGAAAACGAAAACCAATTCACTGTACACACCAATTGTACATTTTTTACAACAATGTACAATTAACTACGCAATGTACAGGTGACATACTAAAAATATACGTATCTGTCAAATTTATTTTACAATCTTCTTTTAATGTTGTATGATAAACATCGATTAAGATTAATGATTTTGTGAAAATTAGCCGCCGCTGTGCGGTGCAAATTATCATTGGATTTTGTGTGTATTTTCAGTTATTGCAATGCTTGCTTATGCCAATTCGCTTTCTTTGGCTAACTTTGTTGGCAGCGTCGTCGGCTTCCTCAACGTATGAGTAATACGCCTGCGGAGCCTCCTTGCTGCCTCGTTATCCGTTGAAATCGAAATGGCATTAAATGATTTTCAGGCTAATTTTATCGCGTTAATTCCTTGCCTGAAAGCGGTTGAAACCATAAAAAATTGTAGAAGGATTATTATGCGGTCTTGGAAAAAAATTATTTTTATAACTTTTCTTTTAATTGCCACTTATTTTATTGTTGATGTCGGACGCTACTTTATCTATCCCGATCTGGCTTATCTGAAAAAAAATCGTCCCCCCAAAACGGCTTTTATGGAATACAGGGAAAAAGTCTGGCAAGAAAAGGGGATAAAGAGAAAAATTACAAATATTTGGATGCCTCTTTCCAGAGTATCTCCTTACGTAATGAAAGCTGTAATTATCGCGGAAGACGATAAATTCTGGTCTCACGAGGGATTCGACTTTGAAGCCATGCAAAAAGCGTTGGAGAAAGATATCAAGAAAAAGAAGTTTAATGCCGGCGGCAGCACAATCTCTCAGCAACTGGCAAAAAATCTGTACCTTTCTCCTGCTAAGAATCCTGTAAGAAAAATCAAAGAGGCGATACTTACCTGGCGAATGGAGAGGCAGTTAAGTAAGAGAAGGATTATGGAGCTTTACTTAAATGTGGCCGAATGGGGCGATGGAATTTTTGGGATTGAAGCGGCGGCGCGAAAAAATTATGGAAAAGGCGCCGCCGAATTGACTGCCCATGAAGCGGCAACACTGGCCGCGGTTATACCGAATCCCCGCAGATATAAACCTAACGGCACCTCAAGATATGTGGAAAATCAGTCGGAAAGAATTTATCAAATCATGGTACGCCGGGGTATCGTTATACCTGAATATGATGACGTAATTTCCGGAAAAGATGAAAATAATCCTCAAACCGCAGGACAGGAACAGCAACAAAAAACCGTTCTGGAAGAACGGAACACAAGTTCCGGACTTCCAGATACGGGAAACAAACAACTGCCCTGAAGGGAATCGGTTCTATAAAATTTCGATGGCGCAAGCCATGGAAACGCCGCCGCCGCCGCAAAGGGTGGCAAGTCCAAGGGTTTTGCCGTGTTTTTGCATGGCGTTAAGGAGTGTAACGATGATTCTGCATCCAGTAGAACCCACCGGATGTCCCAGACCAATGCCGCTGCCGTTTATATTGGTAATTTCACGTTTTAAACCAAGCTCCTTTTCACAACCTAGATACTGACCTGCAAATGCTTCGTTGACTTCAATCAGATCAAAAGCATCCAGGCTAAGACGCGGGTCGTTTTTGAGCAGGTTTTTTACGGCTGGAACCGGGCTTAAGCCCATCACGGAAGGATGACAGCCGCCACGTCCTGAGGAACGTATCCTGGCGATTGGTTTCAATCCTAATTCCTTGGCTTTTTCGGCTGACATGATGATCATGGCTGAAGCGCCGTCGTTGAGCCCCGAGGAGTTGCCGGCCGTAACTTTGCCGACCTTAGGGATAAATGCTGATGGTAATGCCCGCAATTGTTCCATTGTCAATCCGGGACGGAAATGTTCGTCCTTGTCGAAGATGATGGGCTGTTTGCCTTTTTTCTGGGGGATTTCAATCGGTACGATCTCGTCTTTGAAATCGCCATTTTTTGTGGCGCGCTCGACGTTGTTATGGCTGCGCAGGGCGACTTCATCCATTTCCTCGCGGCTGATGTTCAAAAGTTGGGCGATAAGTTCCGTGGTATGGCCCATTATATAGGGTTTGCCCTTTAAACTCTCAAAAGGCTGGCCTGATTTGACGGGACCATCATCGGACAACGGCATGACATATGAGCCGCAATGTAATGAGCGGATCATGGCATCTACAAAAACAGTGTCCTGAAGGCGGCAGCCCCAACGGGCATCAAAACTAACATAGGGTACGCCGGACATATGTTCAACTCCGCCGGCCAAAATAATATCGGCCATACCGGCTTTGATCATGGCTGCGCCGCTGAGTACGGCTTCCATCCCGGAAATGCATACACGATTCAGCGTAACAGCGGTCACGGTTTCCGGAATGCCGGCCAAGAGAGCTCCTACCCGAGCGGTGTTAAGTGTATTACAGTTTTCAATACAACAGCCGAAGCGAACATCATCAATCATGACCGGGTCTATTCCGGCGCGCTTAATGGCCTCCTTCATGACGACAGCCGCAATGCGGGCTGCAATCATGTCCTTTAATGTACCTCCGAATGCTCCTATAGCCGTCCTACACGCTGAAACAATGACTACATCCTTCATTTTGCAAGCTCCTTATTTTTAAATAATTATTTTCTTCTTCTAAGCTGGATTGTTCAGAAAGGCTTTTCAGAAGTTATTCTTCAAAAAAAGCTGTGAGATCGTTTCACTATCACAGCCTGGTTTAAACTGTCCTACCCGGAAAAACGAAAATAGGCAAGGGGAAGAATATACATTCGTGCCATAATCCAAGGCGGCATCAGTATCTAAAATTCAGCTGATTGTCAACAATTTTCAGGTTAGTCTTGAAGCAATGAATGTACGCATGGCGGAACGAATCTGGCAGCACTGGGAACTCGCATTTCTGATGCCTGCAAAACGCCACAAGTCAAATTGGATCAAGTGCCGTTTTTCAGTCCCGCGACTTGGAATCCCCCGGCTCCAGCCAGGGGATGAATGCGCCGTAAATAGCGGGAGGTCGCGTTATCCGCTGCTTTGCGATGTATACCGTGGTGCTTCGCACGTGGGATAGCCCCGCGTCGCTTCGCTCCTGGGATCAATTCCATTTACGCTTCAAATTTCGTTTTACTCATTTTCAGCGAATGTCATTGATTCGACCTGCAAGCTTCAGCTTGTGACCCTACGTGACCTTATGTTATTCAGGTTATGCACTTTGTTTCTGAAGCTTGGGTCTCATTATTATAGGGAGCCTCCGGCTCTCCTGCCGGAGGGGGCTCCACTGTAGCGGCCAGATAGATGGAAAATGTTGTTCCGGAATTAACAATGGATTCGACCGTAATCAAGCCGTTATGGTATTTGATGATGGAATCGCTGATGGCCAGTCCCAGACCAATGCCGCCTCTTTCCTTCTTCTTTTTTGTCGTAAAATAGGGATCAAATATTCGGGGAAGGTTTTCCGGGGGAATTCCCTTGCCATGATCCTTAATGATAATCCGGACATAATTTCCTCGTCCCAGAGACTTAATATTTGTACCTGTTATTGTATTTTCGGCGATAAGTTCGACAATGCCGCCGTCGGGCATGGCTTCTTTGGCATTAATCAAAACATTTTCTATTACCTGCCTGATCTGGGCGGCATCAACTTCGCAAGGCCATAGGTTTTCGGCTATGGAGATATTACAGGTGACAATGGAACCTTTAAAAGTGTTTTCGGCGATTTCCCGCAAAAGAGGTGCCATATTTTCCAGTTTGCGAACAGGATAAACACCTTTAGCAAATGTAGTCAGCCGGTGAGCCAAATCCTTGGCTTGCAGACCAGCCCGTTCCGCCACTGCCAGTCCGTCCTCCAGGATTTTGTCTTCATCAGTAGCGGATATTTTGGCCATAAAAACGTTGCGCAGGATTGCGGAGAGGAGGCTGTCAAAATCCTTGGCCACGCCGTCAGCGAATATGCCCAAAGATTCCAGTTTGGTTCGCTGGAGAAGTTCGTCCTGAGCCACTTTTTGTTCGGTAATGTCTTCCAGTGTCTCCATGGCGCCGAATAAATTTCCTCCGGAATCTCTAAGTCCTGCCGAAGTGATACGAAACCAGTTTCCCTTTTCTCCCATATCGGGATAAAATTCCGTCACTTCATAAGCATCTTCCAGCAGTTTTGATTTGCTCCACTTTCCGGAGTATAATTCGGCAATTTGACCGGTTTTATCGTCTAGAATCAGATCAGCCAGACAGGGACGTTGAGTTGTATAAAAGGCGCGCCACTGTTGATTAGTACCGAGGATTTCGCTGGGTTTGATATTGCTCAGTGCCTGCAGAGCCCTGTTCCAGTAAATTATTTTATGATCTCTGGATAACACGAAAGTGGGAATAGGGGAACCGTGGATAATACTGATTAATTTTTGCTCATCCCTGCGGCCGCGCCACATCGCATAGATAAAGCTGATGGTTGCCGTTACCGCCAGGACTAAAATGAAAATGAGAAGAAGGTTATTCATAGTATGATCGCGTATTTAAAGGCATCCGAATTATACACTCCAGAAAATGCTTATATTAAATTTTGTGAAGTTGTCAGGTTAATATGCCCTCACTTAGGAATTCACTTTTATGGTTCACATATCGGCCTGATTTTTATTGCTCAATTTTGATAGCAAGGTTGGGATAAAAATGCAAGGCCGGAAAAGAATAAAAAATAATTAACAAAATATTTTATTTTTCTTGACTTTAAATGTTTATTGCTTTACAAGTAATTTGACCACTGGTCATATATTGACCGTAGTTTAAAATGTATCCATATTTTCGGCAGGAAGAAGGTTGCTGTGGGGCTTCTGGAACGTAGAGGAAAAGAGAAAGATAGCCGTAAAAAACTAATTCTCAAATCAGCACGTACACTATTCTTCGAAAAAGGATTTAATAACGTTACCGTTGATGAAATAGCTAAATTCTCCGAGTTGGGCAAAGGATCTATTTATCTTTGTTTTAACAGCAAAGAAGAAATTTATGCCCAAATTTTGCTAAATGATATTGAGAATTTTAATCAGCAAGTTTCTATTTTATTTAACAAGAAAAAGATAGCAGCTGATTTACTGGTTGAATTTTCCTATATTTACGTTGATTTTTTTCTCAATGATCCAGAATTGTTTAGGATACTTATGACCTTCATGTTGCAACCCGCTAAAATGAATTTGAGTGAGAAGATTAATTCTCAAATTCTCACCGCAAATGCCAGGTCAATTGATGCAATTGGTAAAATATTACAGTTGGGGGTGGCATCAAAAGAATTTCCCTCCAATATGAATTTGAAACAAAATCAGAATGCAATCTGGGGGTTGCTGAATGGCATTATTTCCCTGTATCTTTATTTTGGGCAGCAAATAAAACGAAAAGAAAAAATTAGTTCCACAATTAAATTAGCATTGGAGATATTCATCAAGGGCTTAAAACAAGAATGATGAATATTTATAGATATTCAAAGTCAGACAATAGTCTAACGTTAGAAAAGGCAAAGGAGGAAAATCATGTCATTTGAGATCAAAAAAGCTGCTGTTTTAGGCGCGGGAGTTATGGGTGCGAACATCGCGGCCCATTTAACCAATGCCGGCATTGAGTGTTATTTGCTGGATATCATCCCTTTCGAACTTACTGAGGACGATAAGAAGAAAGGATTAACAGAGAAAAGTCCGGCTTGGCGCAACCGGTTTGCCGCAAACGGATTGGCCGGAGCCACCAAATCGAAGCCCGCTAGTTTTTATAGCAAAAAAAATGCGTCAATGGTCAAAATAGGTAACTTTGAAGATGATTTAAAGTTGCTGGCCGACTGCGACTGGGTATGCGAAGTAGTTGTCGAAAACCTGAAAATCAAACAGGAACTTTTTGCCAAGGTCGAAAAGGTCGTAAAGCCGACGTGTATCGTTTCCACGAACACATCCGGTCTACCCATCAAAGATATTTCCGCTAAATTCGGCGCTGCCCTGAAGAAGAACTTTCTGGGAACTCATTTCTTCAATCCCCCCCGTTACATGAAGCTAATGGAAATCATTCCCGGCGTGGAGACGGATAAGGAAATCGTCGCTTACATGACCAAGTTCAGCGAGGAAGTCCTCGGTAAGGGCGTCGTTATCTCCAAGGACGTTCCCAACTTCATCGGCAACCGGATCGGTGTCTATGATTTTAGTAATGCCGGCAAGGTCATGATGGATATGAACATGAAGGTGGAAGAAGTTGACGCCATTGTCGGCAAGGCGGTCGGCCGCCCCGGCACGGCCATCTTCGGAACCATTGATCTGGTCGGTCTTGATGTTGGTTTTCATGTCAGCAAGAATCTCTATGATGCTGTTCCCAACGATGAATGCCGTGACATCTTTCTCCCCACGGAATTTCTGGGAAAGATGATAGCCAATAAGTGGCTGGGCAACAAAACCAAGGGCGGTTACTACAAGAAGGTTAAGGACGAGAAAGGCAAGAACGTCAAGTATGCCCTTGACTGGAAGACAATGGAATATGCTGTCGCCCAGAAGCCGAAGTTCGAATCCATCTCCGCAGCCAAGAAAAAAACCGATGACGGCGTTGCCGTTACAATGAAGATTGCCTTCAACGGCGAAGATAAAGCGGGTGAATATCTGCGCGAATATCTGTGCAATAACTTCATCTACTCCGCCAACAGGATTCCCGAAATCTGCGATACCATCGTGGAAATAGACAATGCCATGAAGTGGGGCTACAACCAGCAGCTTGGTCCTTTCGAATCATGGGACGCCGTAGGCGTTAAGGAAGCCGTCGAAGTAATGAAGAAGCTCGGCAAGAAAGTTCCCGCCAAGGTTGAAGAGATGCTGGCTAAGAAATGCACATCTTTCTACAAGGTGGATTCCAAAGGCGTCAAGTCCTACTATGACTTCAAGAAGAAGGGCTATGTGAAGATGGAAGAGAACCCCAAGATCATCCTCCTGCCCGGCCTAAAGGACAGAAAGAAGATCGTTAAAGAAAATACCGCCGCAACACTTGTGGACATCGGTGACGGTGTCGCCTGTTTGGAATTCCATACCAAGATGAACTCTATTAGTGCCGAAATGATTCAGATGATCTCGGAGAGCTGCGATATCGTGAACAAAGACTTTCAGGGAATGGTCGTAGCCAACCATGATCAACGGATGTTCTGTGCCGGCGCCGACATCTTCGCTGTTTTATGTGCCATTAGTGAAAAACAGTGGGCTGAATTGGAGAAAATGGTTGCCGGATTACAGAACGCCAATATGAAGATGAAATATCTGCCCAAGCCGGTTGTCACTGCCCCTGCTGGTATGGCACTGGGCGGCGGCTGCGAAATTTCCATGCATGGCGACTATTGTCTGGCTAATGGTGAGACTTATATGGGTCTTGTTGAAGTCGGTGTTGGCGTTATTCCCGCCGGCGGCGGCTGCAAGGAATTGGCCGTACGTATGACAGAAGGAATTCCTGCCGGCGTTGTGGAAAGCGGATTGAATATGCAGTATCATTTTGGCAAGGCTTTTGAGAATATTGCCACGGCGAAGGTCGCCACAAGCGCTCAGGAAGCACAGGAATTAGGCTTCATCCGCAACACATGCATGATCAACATGAGCAGAGACATGCAGATTTATGAAGCCAAACAAATTGTTCTTGGTCTTGCCAAGTTCTATAAACCGCCGAAGCCCGCTCTTATCCCTGTTATGGGAGAAAATCTGCGAGGTGTAGCCGGAGCTATCATCCAGAATATGAAGGCCGGTAAGTATGCCTCCGATTACGATGCTCACATTGCTATGAAGATTGCCCACATCCTTGGTGGTGGCAACTGTGCGGAAGGAACTTGGGTAACAGAGCAGGAAATACTGGATCTGGAAAGAGAAGCTTTCATGAGTCTTTGCGGTGAACAGAAAACACAAGACAGGATAAGTGCCATGTTATCAACTGGCAAACCCCTGCGCAACTAAAAACAAAGGATATGTCCGGAGGCTTGCGGCCTGAAACCTTAAGCCTCCGGCATTAAACATAACAAAATCCTGTAAGGAGGAAAGATATTATGAGTGAAGCTGTCATTGTCGCATCCGTAAGGAGTGCCGGTGGAAGATATAAAAGAGGCGGTCTGGCCGAGACCCAGGCCGTTGTCTATGGTGTTCAAGTTATTAAAGGTTTGCTGGCGAAAGTTCCCCAGCTCGACCCAAAGGATATCGATGACCTTATTGTCGGCTGTGCCTTTCCTGAGGCCGAATCCGGAATGAATTTCGGTAAAGTTTTAGCCGTAAGCGCTGGGTTGCCGGAGCCAGTTTCAGGTATGACTGTTAACCGTTTTTGTTCATCCGGCGTCCAGTCAATTGCTGACGCCACGGCGAAAATTCGCGCCGGCTGGTCTGATGTTATCATTGCCGGCGGTTGTGAGTCCATGTCGCATATCCCCATGGGTGGCGGCATCTTCCGTCCTGATCCGGACTGGAATTACGAAACCATGCCTAATGTTTACATGAACATGGGTAACACTGCGGAAAACGTTGCCGCGAATCACGGAATTTCCCGCGAAGATATAGACAAGTTCGGTCTGGAGAGCAATCGCAAAGCTTTTGAAGCAATTAAGGCCGGGAAGTTCAAGGATGAGATCATTCCCATCAAGGCCTTCAAATATAAGAAAGATAAGGATGGCAAACGTATCCGCACGGAATTCGTGTTCGACACCGATGACGGTGTGAGATGGCCTTCAGACCTTGCGGCTATGGCAAAGATGAAATCCCCCTTCAAGCAGGGTGGAAATTGCACCGCCGCCAACTCTTCGCAGATGACTGACGGCGCCGCATTTTCGCTTGTAATGACGGCGGAGAAAGCCAAGGCTATTGGTGTTAAGCCTATTGCTAAACTGGCATATTATGCAGTGGCCGGTTGCAAGCCCGAAGAAATGGGCGTTGGTCCGGCTTATGCCATTCCTAAGGTTCTGAAACTAGCCGGCCTGACGACAAAGGATATAGATGTATTCGAAATTAACGAGGCCTTTGCCTCCCAGGCGCTATACTGCGTCAGGAAGATCGGGATTGAAGATCGTCTGGCAACGGACATCAATCCCAACGGCGGCGCCATTGCTCTTGGTCATCCACTGGGCTGCACGGGCGCCAAACTTACCGCTCAGTTGCTCCATGAACTGCAGCGCCGGAAAGCCAAACGCGGCATCGTTTCCATGTGTATCGGCGGCGGAATGGGAGCTGCCGCTATATATGAAATGCTTTAATAAGTAATACCATTTCGCTTTCAAAGGATAATGAGGCGGCAAGGAGGAGG
>PLMV01000209.1 GCA_003141615.1 Syntrophaceae bacterium | reverse complement strand
ATGCAGCACTAAATTGGCTTAAGACTGACAAATGAGAATGATGAACATATTTCTTATAAGGACCGATATCACAATTTTCTAAACTCAGAACGTTCCTGGGGGTGAATCCGTGGACCATAAACAAAAAAAAGACCTGCAGAAGAAGACAGAAAGAAAGCGGGACAACAAGGATAAGAAACAAAGTGAGAAGACACAAGAGCTGGAAGAGTCAAAGGGCACAAGGATTATTCGTCCCGTCTGGTTCGCTGTGGTGGGGTTTATTTTTTCGATGATGGCATTGCTCGCCTGGTTTTTTTTCCGCATCCCGCAACATTAGGAATCATCATTGTAGTCGTGGTGTTATTCCTAGTGTTCGGTGGTGGCGGCGGTTACTGGTTGGAGCAGACGCGGGGAGGTGTCATTTTTCACATTATTTTGACGCAGAAATTCAAAATAATTTGAACGGAGGATGACAAACTATGGGAAAATATTTATTACTTTGGGAATTTGACCGGACAAAAATACCGGTGGATCCAAAAGAGCGTGGGATTGAATTTAAGATGCTAATGAAGGTGATTAAGCAGGATATAAAAAAAGGCATACTCAAGGATTGGGGACTATTTGTTGGCGAAAGTCACGGATATTCAGTCGTTCAGGGGACTGAGGTAGAAGTTATCAAAGCAATCCAACGGTACACCCCATTTGTCTATTTTGCGTCTCATCCCATTGCTACAGTAAATCAAGCAGGGGAAATGATAAAAGCCCTGACCAAGTGATTTTGAAAACAATAGGTATGTGAACTAAAGTTGAAATATTTTAACACTGTCAGGAGAAAGTACATCCAATGACTACAAGTACCCCGAAAAAACCGTTTTCGATGATTCGAGAGTTCCACTTGGCAGACTGGTTTACTCTCGCAAACGCTATCTGCGGAATGGGTTCACTTTTCTCCATTATAACATATCTCGAATTACATGATGTTAGGCACATTTATTTTTCATGCAGTCTCGTCTTAGTTGCATTGATATTCGACGCCTTAGACGGCCGCATCGCCAGGTGGCGGAAAAAGACTTCGATACTAGGTCAAGAACTCGACTCACTCGCTGATATTATTTCATTCGGAGTGGCCCCGGCGATCATCGGGTACGGTTGCGGTATGCAAGGTCTATACGATCGCATCGTCCTGGTTTTCTTTGTTGCCTGCGGGGTCTCACGTCTTGCTCGGTACAATGTCACTGCAGAAACACTCTCCCAGGGAACTGACAAAGTGAAGTACTTCGAGGGGACACCAATACCGACTTCGATCCTCCTCGTCTTTATCCTCTCACTAGCGGCATGTTTCGGTGCAATAAACCAGAACCTATGGTTCGGCGAGATCACCCTTATCGGCTTCAAACTTCATCCACTTGTTCTCATGTTTGCTCTTTCGGGTTCACTGATGATCAGCAGATTCCATATCCCCAAGCCATGAAATTGTATAACAAGAGCGAATCATTTCGGCTAGCATCATGCTGACTTTCAAATGGTTATCATTGATTCTCAGTGATGGTAAAAGGTGTGACTTTGCAGGTGAAAGAGAGCGTCATCCTCTGCTTATAATTTTCTAAATTAAAAGGGGCTATGGCATTTAACCATAAACCCTTAATTTAATTTGTGCGCCCAGTAAGATTCGAACCACCGACATCCGGATTCGTATAAAAACTGTCGATTTCAGGCGGCGGAATTTGAGGAGCCCTATGTACTCTTTCATGATATAAAAATCTTGCGATTGATTTACTAAATTATACCAAGTAGCTATCAAATATTAAAAGGTTGATTTACCGGGCATAATACCAAGTAAGCTTTCAAAAATTCATATTTTAATTTTTGAAAGCAACTTGGTATAACAAGCTATCAGCTCTGGTCAGGCCTTTTCCCGGAGAGAATACTGTCGATTGTGTTCTGCTTGGAATAATGACCTCCCGTGATCAGATTCCACGCGTCTTCTTTTCCCAGAACTTCCTGCCTGATGCTCTGCGGCGGCAAGCCTTTTTCCTGCAGTTTCAGAACATGGTCACGCAATTGTTCCATTTTTTTGATTTTCCTCTGCAGAGCTTCCTTGCCGTTTTCTACCACGCCTTTGAGGTTGCAGAAGATAGTGTCGATTTCCAGCGCGGATAATTTTTTTATCGTCTCCAGTATCTGCAGATAATTCTCATCACGCCTGAGGTATATAAAAGTCGTCCCGCAAAAAAGGTCTCCGCTGAAGAGCCATTTTTTGTCCGGCTCATATAAGCAGATGTGATCGTCGGTATGTCCCGGCGAATTGATGACTTCGAAGTGAAGATTTCCGGCGGTAATACTAGCGCCGATGGCGGTCCCCTTTGACTTCTTCGGCCAAGCCCAGACGATTCGCTGATACGGACGCAGAGCGTTCAAACGCGGGTTTTCAAGATATGGCAGCGCGGACGGATGGGCGTATATCGGAATTTTGAACCGCTCCTGAATATCTCCGTTGTTGCCGATATGATCCTCATGATGATGGGTGTTGACGATCTTCGCAATTGATCGTCCCGTTAATGCGGAGAGAAACGGTTTGTCCACGCGATTGGTTCCTGTATCAATAAGCATATCGCCGACTAAAAATGCATGGACCGGATATAAAAGGAACCCCAGAGGCGACCGCCCCATGTAAAAAAGCGTTACCGGACCGTGATTTTTTATCTTCAGCATGACTATGCCTTTCTTATTTTTTATACGTTGTGCCATTTTTAGCTTCCCAGCGTTTGGCACACGAGATTAAATCAGCTTGATGCAGTACGTTCCATAAGCCTTGCCCGGACAAAACCGACATGACCTCTCAACACATAAAATTGATTGGCAAACGATGCCGGAACTTTCATGTTGTTTACAGCTTGTTCTATCTGATCAAGACGCGCCAGTAATTCTTTCTGCTTACTTGTATCCATCCGGTCAATCATATCCTGTTCGAGAGTCAGCAACTGACGGTACCACCGGTAGATGCGCATTTTTGTCCCCCACTGATAAATGGCAGGTATGACGCGCAATCCCGGGATTAATATTAAAACAATTGGTAAAAATACAACCAGAATACGATTGATGAGGCTCGCCATCCAGAACGGGAAATATCTGTACAGAAAACTTTTTCCTGATTTATAATAGCGGCTGGCATCGTCACTGATGCGGAATTCATGCTCCAGAGGAACAGGAAATTCTCCCCGGCCTTGAAACAGAGTTGCCCGACCATGGATTTCTTTTGCCGCCTCCAGAAGTAAATCAGAAAGAGCCGGATGCAGATCATCGCGCGCGATAAGTTCAACTGACGGGGCAACTAAACAGATATCCTGGTCCGGCACATTTTTTCCAAAATCAATGGCTCCTTTGGGAAGCACTAATTTATTCAAGTAGCCGACCCGGCGCGTATAGGCATCGGCCTGGGTAAAATTAACAAGATGTATCCCCGGCTCGTGCAGCAACTTGCGCATCAGCTGAGAGGAGGCTGAATCCGCCATAAAAAAAACTGCGTCAACTTTTCCGTTCAGCAAATCCTGTGCCGCTTCTTCGTCGTCCATTTCCCATAATTCCGTTGGCGCCTCCGGTGGTTCCTCCGGCTCTATTCCGTTCATCGACAACATAGCTGTAGCCAGATAATTTGTGCCGCTTCCATCCGGGCCTATGGCCAATTTTTTACCCTTAAATTGCGAAAGAAGTTCCACGGGTTTGGTTCCCCTATAAAAAATAAAAAGCGGCTCATAGGCAACACTGCCAAGTGAAACCAGCTTATCAATCTTTTGGCCCTTGGCTAATCCCGCCTGCACAAAGCCCACATCAACGCGATAGGAAGGATTGGATAATCTCTGCAAATTTTCCAGAGATCCTTCAGACTTGATAATTTTAAGCTTAACTCCATTGCGAGCCAATACCTCGGCATATTTACCGGCAATTTTATAAAACATACTATCATCATCACCGCTGGTCATGATAATAGTTTTAGGCGGAGCTGAATGAACAAATAAAAAAACGATTAATACAGTGACCAGAGCAATCAAAATCAAAGCACTGATTGTCGCAGTTTTACCCATGCCCATGGTTTCCATGATACTTGTTTGGATTTTTGTAAAACTTGATTGGAAAATATTTTTGTTTGGAGCGGCAATTCCGTCTTTTTTGTCTGATTCCATATTCTACACTCCTTAGTCTTATCGGATGCGTGCGGATTGGCGGGAAGTATAAGAATAACAGTCCGGTATGTCAACGAAATAGTGTTTATAAAACGTAACGTATCGCTTTTGGCGAGTGTCAAATCCCACGTCCCTGCCAACTACGTTGGCGGGATTGTTCCTCCTACGCTTCGAGCTTTACTCCATTCGCTCTCAGCGGGAGTCACAATCGCTTCGCTCCTGGGATAGTTCCACTTGCGCTTCGAGTCCCACGGCGCTCTGTGCCTGGGATAGTTCGACTTACAAATATCATTGCACTTCGTTTATAATATTTGAGTCTCACTACTTCGTATCTCTCGCTCTCAGCGAGTGTCACTAACAAATCCTTGACAAGTCCGGGTAAAATAAATTAATGACTACAGGTCAATATATGAGGAGATTATATGTTAGAAATAATTCAACATGCCATAGCAAGCGGGAAAAAGACACTATCGGAATACGAATCAAGTTTGGTGATCAAATCAGCGGGCGTTGAGGTCGTACCGTCAGTTCTCGCCAGAACAAGAGATGAAGCCTTTCAGATGGCCGAAAAACTTGGCTTTCCTGTGGTCATGAAAGGCTGTTCTGCCGAACTAGCCCATAAAACAGAAGCCGGCATGGTAAAACTTAACGTCGGCAATTCTGAAGAAGCGGCGCGCGTTTTTGACGAGCTTATGGGTAAAATGAACGGTCTTGACGGCGTGCTCATTCAGAAGATGGTGCAAGGTTCGCGCGAGTTTGTGATCGGTCTCTCGCGTGATCCGCAGTTCGGGCCATGCGTCATGTTCGGTCTGGGCGGCATATTTACCGAAGCGCTAAAAGACGTGACCTTCAGAGTCGCTCCGCTTTCGAAAGAAGACGCCCTCGAAATGATAGATGAAATCAAAACAAAAAAAATACTCGGTGAATTCAGGGGAAGCCCGGCAGTGGACAGAGAAGCTCTGGCCAAAGCTCTTGTCGGAATCGGAGAACTGGGGATGAGCTGCGATTCTATTGCCGAGATTGATATAAATCCGCTGATCATATGCGGAGACAAACCGGTCGCCGTTGACGCGCTTGTGGTTTTAAAATGAATGGAGGATTTTTTTCAATGCTCGATTGTTTTTTCAACCCGCAAAGCCTTGCCGTTATCGGAGCATCCCGTAACGAAAATAAAGGCGGATACCACATCCTTAAAAATATCACGGCTGGATATCGCGGAAAGATTTATCCGGTTAATAAAAGTTACAGCGAAATACTGGGCCTTCCCTGTTATCCCGATGTAGCTTCGATTCCCGGCAATATCGATCTGGCCATATATTTCATACCTTCGAAAGAACTGCCGGACACAGTGACCGAATGCGCTAAAAAAGGAGTGAAGGGAATCATCATCGAATCAGGCGGATTCAACGAATCCGGAGCCGAAGGCGAAAGGCTTCAGAAACTTGCCCTCGAAAATGCGGCAAAAGCGGGCGTAAGATTATGGGGGCCCAACTGCATGGGCTTCATCGATGCTCACAGGACTCACGTTTTTTCATTTCTCAATTCGGCCGTGTGGGCTGACGTGCTCAAAGCCGGAAACGTGGGTCTCATTGTTCAAAGCGGCATGCTTTCCGCGGGATTCATGCTGGCCGCCCTGCAGGAAGGAGTCATGGGCATAAGCAAGGCATGTTCAATCGGAAACAAGTGCGACATTGACGAGAGCGACATCCTCGAATATATGATTAATGACAATGAAACCGAAGTCATCGCCTGCTATCTAGAATCTCTCGTGGATGGAAGAAGATTTACCAGCCTCGCGAAAAAAACAAAAAAACCGGTAATCGTTCTTATGGGAGGCAGAAGCTCCGAAGGTGCCAGGGCGGCACAAAGCCACACGGCAAGCCTTTCGGGAAACTACAAGGTCGCCAGCGGCGCATTCAGACAGGCCGGCATAATTGAAACTTTCGATCCGGCCGAGCTCACTGACATGGCAAGAGCTTTTTCGAAAAAGATGATTTGCCATCCCGGAGGCGGCACAGCCATCCTCACTTTTTCCGGAGGCGCGGGAACCATTACAACCGATCTTATGGACGACTGCGGTCTTCCGTTGGCCAAGCTTTCCGATAAAACACTCGCGTCCATCGCGGAGCTTTTTCCTCCATGGAATAAACCCGACCATCCTCTTGATCTCTGGATCGCGATTGAACGCCACGGTTACGAGAAAGTATTCAAGCGTTCTTTTGATGCGGTAATGAACGACCCCGCGGTTGATTCGATTTTATTTCACAGCTACGCCACACCGCTGATCGGACTGGAATTCTTTGAAGAGCTCGTGGCGCTGGTCAAAAAACATGAAAAGCCGGTGATTCTCTGGACGGCCGGAAGAAAGGATTTATCGGACCATTTAAGATTTCTTGCTGAAACCGCTGGAATTCCGGCGTATCGCGAACTCGGCAGGTGCGTAACTGTTCTCAAGGGAATAAAAAGTCACTTCACAAAAAAACCGATAAAGTGGAGCCCCCTCCAGCAGTAGCCGGAGGCTCCCTATAATAATGAGACCCAAGCTTCAGAAACAAAGTGCACTGCCTGAAACTTGCAGGTCGAATTATCAAGCGAAGTAGAGGATAATGCGACCTCCCGCAGGTTCCGGCGCATTCCTCCCTCGGCTTGAGCCGGGTGATTCCAAGCCGCGGGATTAAATTTGCATTTTATCATCAGAAGTATGATGGCTAGTATTTTCCTCAACACTTTCGAGGTCGACATCGAAGACCGGAATGCGCCTTTGTGAATTAGCCAAAGACCAGGAACGCATAACGCCATGCTATTTATACCATTTCACTTTCAATGGATAACGAGGCGGCAAGGAGGAGGCTCCGCAGGCGTATTACTAATACGTTGAGGAAGCCGCCGACGCTGCCAACAAAGTTAGCCGAAGAAAGTGGAATGGTATACTTATTCCAATTTGCATTCAAGA
>PLMV01000117.1 GCA_003141615.1 Syntrophaceae bacterium | reverse complement strand
ATGGGAATTGATGCTTAACTTAAATCACGAGTGTTTCATTAAAATACATATAATAAATAAAGGTTAATATGGCAGAAGACTACTATCAGGTTCTGGGCGTCGATAAAAAAGCTACGGCTGATGAAATTAAAAAAGTATATCGAAAACTTGCATTAAAATGGCATCCGGATAAGAATCCCAATAATAAAAGCGCGGAAGAAAAATTTAAAAAAATAAGCGAAGCTTATGCTGTTTTAAGTGACGCGAAAAAGCGCGAGCAATACGACCAATTTGGTTCCGCGGATCAGTACCGTCAGCAGTATTCTCAGGAAGATATTTTCCGTAACTTTGATATTAATGAGATTTTACGCGGGTTCGGATTTGAAGGAGCAAGAGGGGGAGGCCGAACAACAACATTTCGAACGGGCAGAAGGGGCGGCGGCGGCGCCCGTGATGATTATGACGATCCCTTTGCCGGTCTATTTGGAGGTGGCGGCATGGGCGGCGGCCGGCAGCAATATGCAAATGTGCCTCAAAAAGGACAGGACGCCGAGTATAACTTATCAATATCTTTGGAAGAATCAGTATTTGGTGCCGATAAGAAGATTTCTTTTCAGCTGGAAAATCGCATCGAAGATATCAATGTAAAGATACCGGCCGGAATCAGCAGCGGCAAAAAGCTGAGATTGCCCGGCAAAGGATTATCCGGCTTCAACGGCGGCCCCAGCGGTGATTTATATTTAAATATCAATGTGTTGCCTCATCCGATCTATGCCCGCGACGGCAATGATTTATATATCGAAAAAACTATCAAGTTTACCCAGGCGGCGTTGGGAACTACCATCGATGTTTCTACATTAGATGGCTCTGTAAAGAGATTAAAGCTCAGTCCCGGCACTCAGAACAATACCAAGATAAGAATGAAGGGTTATGGCGTACCGGGATTAAAAGGCGCTCCTAAAGGGGATCAATACGTAAAGATCAATATTGAGGTTCCCAAGAAGCTATCCGATCGCCAAATGAAACTTGTTAAACAACTGGCTGATGATGGAATTTGATTCCTTTCAAACCAAAACGCCATTTTTTGGTAAAATAACCCGGAAGAGCCCGCCATTCCTGACTATTAATTTAAACCTTACGTCCTATAAGATATGTGATGTAAACGTGTGTATTTACTAGGGATTTTCCGAAAGGGAAAACACTATTTTTTTATAAAAAACTTGTTTCTTAAAAATGACATTGTACACTGATTGCAAAAAAGAGGAAATAATTATGAAATTTGTTGCTACAATTTTGATTGAAGTGGCTGATGTTTATAAAGGACGAAAACCAGACATTGTAATGGTTTTAAGGTATTTGGATAGTATTATTTATGCGCAACCGGTTAACAATGAAAATGCTTTTAGAGGTAAAATAATTTTCAATCTTTTGCAGCGTAATATTTCGTTAATGCAAATTGAATAAAAAAAGCCCCTGTGGTTAGCAGGGGCGGGGTGTAGCGTTTCACAAATAAAGTCTGCTCAAGGATTTCAAATGCTCAACGCTTACGGTTTAAAGTCTAAAAAATTATTTTATAAAAGTCAACTGTTATTTTCGTTGGGTATTGTATCCTTTTTAAAGGGCTTTTTTGATCGTCCAGCGGTCAAAGGAGCCCTTTCTTTTTATATTTATGATGAATTGAATCTTGTTGATTGCGTAGCGGCGTTGCCGCCAACGCCGCCGATAAGTGATGTATCAAATATACCTGCCGTGGCGATGCCCTCAAAATTGGCAGGAATAATGACCGAAGTATAAAAGAGGAATTGAAGCAGCGCCTAAGGTTTTATACCTCTGGCTCTCTCCTCGTAGCCAGAGGTATATCAAGTGATTGTTTATAAGTAGTTGATTTTGATAGAGAGTGGTTTTTATGACTGTGGAAAGTGTTGATGAATTTTTAAAGAGGGGTGGAATAATTAAAATTTGTGGAAGTGATTGTTATAGTTATAGTTTTGGAAAACGAAGAACAAGAAAAGTAAAATGTAAAAAAGGTTTGATTGAGGGTTGTGTGTATTTGGGTAAAAAGGGGGTGTGTTTGAATGTTGCTGAATAAAAAAGATTTTGAAATTTTAAAGAATGGTTGTGATCGTGATGTAGATAAGAAGGTTTTGAATTGGTTTGAACGTGAGAGGGCTCGATATAGTAGTAAACCGGTTCAGGGTAATGACGGTAAATTTCGGATTTTTAAAGATGGTGTTTGGATTGAGCAGCCGACTTATGAATAAAAAAAGTAAGTGTGTTCATTCTTCTAATGAAGCGGCTTGTGTTTTGTGTAGGTTCTTTTTGGCTCGCATGAAGGGGGTTAAGATTGTTGGTTGTAATTTGGTTTTGATAAAAATTTTATTAACTCAGGGTGAGTTATTTGAAAAGGGGGTGAGGTAAATTGATTATCAGGAAAACTTAAGGTTACGTAATGCGTTGGCGGGGTGGGTAGATCAATTTGATTGGCAATTTTGGTTTACCGGAACTTTTTTACCAGACAAATCATACAGGGACACTATTAAAACAAAAAGGGCTTATGAAAGATTCGTCAGTAAGATTGGAAAGGATTACAATTTACACAACATCGAATATTTTCTTGCCGTGGAGCGTTTTAAGCATGGCGATTTTACTCATTGCCATTCTCTCATTAATGGTTTGGACGGTTTAACGTATAGGCAGATCGGGGAAGCTTGGCGGAGCTTGTATGGTCGTGAAAAGGTTGAGGGGTACGTTAAAGATAAGGGAGCAAATTTTTATTTAACAAAATATGTCACGAAGGAATTGTGTGACTGGGATTTAAAAGTTGACAAGAGAAAGTCATATTACTTAAATTTTAAATAAAGGAGAAATGAAAAATGAGACAAATTTTAGTTACTGGTGAAGTGCGGACGATTGTTGACAAGTTTAAAAAAGACAAGGTTACTCTTTTTGCTCATGAGTATCAACTTGAGTACGATATTTCAAGGGGTAAGGTTGACAGTGTGACTGTTGTTGATTTTGATCTTAAGCGGGGGGTTAAGGTTGGGGATGTTTTATCAAACATTTCTGTTCGTCCTGAAGTTGATGACTATTCTGGTAATGTTAAATTTACCATTCAATTTGTTGGAAATAAACCGGATGAGATTAAAAAGTCGGCGCAAGCAATTAAGGTTTAATTATGTCAATAGTAGACATGCAAGCAATTTTTGATGGTTGTTTTTCTCTTGTCCTTGCGGCTTATTGTATAGGTTTGGGGATTGGTTTGATTGTTCGGGTATTTAAAAAGGCGGGTTAGGTATCCGGTCAATAAGAGTAAAAACAAAAATTCAAAAAGGAGGAAATTTCAATGAAGAAAATTAAAGTAGCTTTGATGTTCGTGCTTGGTTCTTTGGTGTCTGCTGTTCCTGCGTTTGCGACAATCACCATGCCGACTTTGCCGACAACTGACCTTGAAACCGCTGGTACGGCGATTCTTGGTCTGGTTGCGGTTGCCGTAACGATCGGCGTAATAATCCGTACTTTCAGGCGTGCATAACGTTTG
The DNA here is from genome assembly GCA_003141615.1 of Syntrophaceae bacterium. GTDB lineage: Bacteria > Desulfobacterota > Syntrophia > Syntrophales > Smithellaceae > Smithella. The sequence goes on along the minus strand of PLMV01000117.1, from coordinate 19,541 downwards.
ATTTTAACTTTTAACTGGTCAATGAAGATTTAAAATTTGAAAAAAGGGGTTCCGTCATGAAGAAACTTTACATTTCTTTTTGCATTATGGTTTTTTCGTTTATCGTGTCTGCTGTTCCGGCCTTTGCTGCGATAACGATGCCTAACTTGCCGGTGACTGACCTTGAAACCGCTGGGACAGCGATTCTTGGTCTGGTTGCGGTTGCCGTAACGATCGGCGTAATAATCCGTACTTTCAGGCGTGCTTAATTAACCTTTAATTGGTGGCTGGCTTTTACTCATGCCAGTCACCATTCTTTAATGAGTATTAAAATGAAAAAATTTATATTCGCATTATTTTTAAATCTGTTTTTTTGTTTTAACGTGCTGTCTTATACAGGTGTAGCGCCTGTTGGATTTACGGGTGCATTGACTCAAGCTTCTTTGTATTATTCTTACCCGACAAATGCTTTTAATTATTCAACAGCTAATTTTTCCTATGATGTTGATAGTTGTACAGGCAATCAAGATATTTTTCAATGGGACTGGATGTTTCAATCTAATTATGAACCGGGTTGTTCTTATAATAAGTGTACGGGTATTCAAATTTTTTATATTGGTCAGCCGGGAAGTCAACAAGTTTGCGGTAATTATTTCGGGTATATTTATTATTTAAATAGTAACCCGAATAAATATAAAGTGATCGGTTGTCATTTAAATTCAGCTATTATTGCTCCAAATTATACTTATAGTTTTACAACGCATTTATGGTCGGCTCCGCCTGTAGCGAATAGGTTTTCATACTATGAAGAGCGTGCTGATCTTATACTTGCTGTGTTGGTTATCGGTCTTAGCATTGGCATGGTCATAAACATATTATTTTATGTCGGATAAAGGGGGTTTTATGGTTGACATGGGGGGAATGATTTTACAAGATTATGTTTTTTTCATTGCTTTTCTTGGCATTATTTGTGGGCTGGTTTTTTGTATCGGGGTCAGTAGAATATAATGAAAAAAATAGTTTATGTTTTATCTTTTTTGTTTTTATTTCGTTTTTTTTGGTTACCGGAAATTTCGTGGGCTGTTTCTGTTTCTGATCTTTACCCGGCTGCTGCTGTGTTTAGTGCTGCAACGAAAACTTGGAATATTCCGGCGAAAATTGAGGTGGTCACTGATATTCTTAAAAGTGAGTCTACCGTTGCCCTTGCAATGGATTTAACAAAGGTTTCAAGCCTTGGTGCGCTTGTTGCCGTTGCGGGTTTTGTGTATGCGGGCTCCGAATTATTTGATTATTTATTGACTACAACAAACCCTCATTTATTTTATGATCATAATTTATCACCTCCTGTATTATCGAAACTTGCGCCTAGTGGTTCTCCTGGGTGTGATGCGGGGTTAGGTTCGATTTATAGTTTTGTTGGTAATTTTTCAGATGCCGCCGCCGCTGCTGCTGCTGTGATTGCTGCTGGTGCTCTTTCTGCGAGCTCATGGGGTTATAATGGTTGCGCTTCGGAATTTGGCTCGGCTTATTATGGTGGTTATCCTGACGTTCCGCATGGATATTATGCGATTATTGGCTCTGGTTCTTTGATAAATGTTCCGGCGACTGAAGCTGATTTACAAATCCAACTTGCTGCTGATATATCGGCTGGTAATGTTAACGGTGCGGCGGCTCAAAGGGCGGCTTATGCATTATTATTGCAAGCATCTTCAGTTTTTCCTTCCGGTCAGCCAAATTTAAATTTACAGACATTTTCCCCTACGTCTGTTAATGGTTCTCGTATTAAGGCTATTTTTAGTTCAGCTTTAACTCCTTCGCAATTACAGGCTGCGGTGGATTTGGCAGCGGCAACAAACCCCGATCAGAGTGCAACGGATGTTGCGGATAAGGCAGATCAATCAAGTGCTTCTACGGCTGCGATTATAGCTGCCTTGCAATCTCAGGGTTTAAGTGCGAATGCGATTGCTGCGGCTGTGGTTGCTGCATCGGCGGCTGGTGTTCACTCAATCGCTGACATGCAAGCTGCGATTGCTAATGTTTTAATTTCTCAAGGTTTAAGTGCTACCGCTATCGCGGCGGCGATCGGTGCGATCGGTATTGCTCAGGGTTTAACTGAAGCTCAATCTCAAGCTGCTACTGCGGCGGCGTTGGCTGCTGCAGGACTTACTGCTGCTCAAATAGGTGCGGCTGTTCATGCGGCTAACCCGGAATTGACTCAAGCGCAAATTCAGGCTGCGGTGGCTGCGGCGCTGACTGCTACATTGGGGGCGGATGTTGCTGCCCCGGAAGATGTTTTGCCGGTGGTTCCTGATAAGTTATCTTTAACTACTATCATGGAATCTTTTTTAACATCGATTGCTGCGCTTCCGATGTTTTCAACGTTGCATGGATTGCATATAAACTGTGGCGGTTCTTCTGTTTTGTGTATGAATTTGCCGTCAAAGCTTGGCGGGAATGCTTGTTTCGATGTTAGCGGGGCCGTAGGTGGTATTAATATGGCTGGTCAGGCTATGTTGTCAATTACAACGATAATGATGTTTGTGTGGGTGTTTAGGGGGTAATAGCTATGTTTGCTTGGTTCGCTCGATTGTTGGCAGGAATTTTCTCAGTCAAAGTTTTTATGGGTGGTTTGCTCATGACTATTTTCGGAGTTGTTCTTTATAATCTTCTCGTTTCTACTGTTCAGGAAGTTTTTAATTTTGCTATTTCAAAAGCTGGGAATGTTAATCCCGGTTCGATCACTTCGCCAACGTTCACCGGGTTTGCCGGTTGGTTTCTTTCTAATATGTATGTGCCGGAAACGTTCTCTATTATTGTGACCTGTGTAATTTTAAGATTTACATTGCGGAAAATTCCGTTTTTGAATTGGTGAAAAAGGCAGGTAGAATCATAAGGGCTATATAATAAAAGTGGCTTTGGCGTTGAATTACAGGGGGTAAATATGGGTAGGGACCTTGAACTTGAAGAAAAAGAAAGGATTAATGATATTGAATTAGACGGTGAAAAAGGGGTGGCATTTACTCTGATTATAAATGCTATTAAGGAAGCTAAAAAGGGCGATTCCAGTTGTATTAATTTTTTAAAAAATAAAAGTGGTAGGCTTGCTTTTTGGCTGCGGGTTTGTGATGTAGACGAGCAATGGTTCTATGAGCAACTGGTTAAAGCAAAAATATTATAGCGGGGCGTGAAATGTTTATTGAAATTTGCGGGTCAATCTTTTTTATAGTTTTGGTTTTAACATCTGCTAGTGATGTGTATGCCTCAATTTTGATGCCTACTCTTGATTCTGTTCCTCTTGTTTCGGCAGGGGAGAAAATTCTTGCATTTATTATTATCTATGTTGCGATAAAATTTATTATAAAGATTTTTTATCAAGCCGTAGACGATGCAAAGGATTATGTTTCTTATGAATCAACTTTACATATTACAGAAGCAGACCATGGTGAATCTGAAGTTGATTCTTATGATACGGGTCGTACTGATTATAATGCTCAAATTCCCGATGATTTTTAATAGAGAATAATATGGCTGTAACTCTTTTTTCTGGTATTCCTCGCTCCGGTAAGACCTATAAAATGGTTGCCGAAGCAATGAAGTTGAAGGATAAATATTTTATCATTCATAATATTGTCGGTTTTAAAAATGAAGTTCTTGAGGGGTTTGGTTTTAAATGGACTGATTATTTAACTAAAAATAATTTAGACGCTGATGTTTTTTTCTCAAAGGATTATCAGTCTGAGTTATCGGAAAAAATCAGAGAAAAATATAATCGTCCGATATTGATGATTATAGACGAAGCCGCTGAATGGTTTGATGTTCACAAACGTCCTGTTAAGCTTTGGTTAAATTATCATGGTCATTTAAATCAACAAATATATCTCGTCATTCATAATGTTGGAAATCTTCCTAGAGCTTATCGGGCTGTCATTGAATGTGAGTACCGGGCTAAAAGTAATATTTTTTTATTTTTGCCGTGGTGGTTTTTTTATAATCGTCTTTTGGGTGGTGTTGGTGCTGGTTATATATTCGAGAGGATTGATCAGAAGATTTTTGCATTATATAAATCTTCTGATATTAAAGAAAATCGCCGGAAAAAATCTTGGTATCTTCCTTTTTTAATTGCTTTCGTTGTAGCAGGTTTTATTGTATTTGTTCTTTCTCCGGCTTTTATATTTCATAGACCTAAACCTGAAAAGAAGATTTCTCCAGTTTCAGATTTAAAAATAAATAGTGATAACCAAAAAGAAGATAATATTAAAAAATTGGCCGCTGCCGCTGTTATAGCAGAAAGCGCATTTGATAAACTTTATGCGTATGTTGGAAATTTCAATGGTGATGTGATTGTTGAAAATCGGAAAACTGGCTCACAATATCCTCTTAGTAGAATTGAAGGTGGTTTTAAGGTTGTCCGGTTTGATCGTGCTAATAATTGTCTTTTGTTTGGTATCGAAAAGAAATTTTTTACTTTGTATAATTTTAATCGATATATAAATATTGAAGCGGCTCCCGCTTCTTCGAGCGAACAAAGAGAACAGCTTAGCCCGATGTTCGGAGTGCGTGGTACACGGCCTCCCGACATCGGGCTAGCGTCTCAGCCTTAGCGTTTCTTATATTTATCAAAAAATTTATGGTTTAAGATTTTATGGTTTAGGCTGGTCAATTATTCTACCGGGTTGTTGACAACGGTTTTTTTGTTGTCAATAATTCGGTAAAATGGCAAAATGCAAGTAGCACAAAAAATAAATATTCATTAATTCGGTTCTTTGATCAAAAAATAGACATTGAGGATTCATGCGGGTTGGCGGATTTTTGCCGGCGTTTCACCAGCTGATGATCATCTTAGGGCGCCGAAAAGTTATCAACAGGCGTTTTTTGCTTTGGTACGGTTTTTGATATGGTGTTTTATTGGCATTGTCCTTTTCCGGTTCCACGATGAACATTGTCGATTTTAACAATAATTCCATTATGTATGGATATTGAATATATAAAATCATTTTCCCCGCAGTTATAAAACCATTTTTCAACATAAAATATTCTTCCGTCAATATTTTCATATCCGAAGTCTTTCTGAAATGGATATCCGCATTTATTAAGTGCTGTTGCTGCCGGGGCCCAGCGATCGACGATTTCAGTTCCACAACGGAAAGCCAGGGCGTTGGAAGTGAAGGTTGTGATGAATAGAATAATAAAAGATATTGATAAAATATTTTTCATGGTTAGCTCCTTAATTTTGATAGCTTTTTTATATCAAAAAAAAGTGCTTGACAAGGTATAATTTAGGGTGTAGGGTGCTGGCTATGAGAAGTCCAAGGATAACAAGTGATTATAAATGCGCAACGTCTTATAAGATATGTTATGTAAACTTGAGGTAGGTGGAGTTTAATTTTGGGGTTATTTTTAATAGTATTTACCCAATAGCTTTATATCTTCCCACATTACCACCTTTTCATTTAATCTTGTAATTGCTCTGACTCCACCATCTTGCGAAATTACGAACGCTACAGAACCGGGATTAGCCCAGCAGAATCTCATTGAAGACCGATGGCGAGTTCCGAATCTTTCAGGATCGATAGGTTTCGCCTTCCGGACGGAACCTCTAGACTTCTTTACTGAGACGATCTTTTTAGGAGTTTCGTTAGTGGTAATTTCGACGCCAAAACCATATACAGAAAAATCAGGCGTCATGAGCACCGTACCATCATGCTTACTGAGAGTAGAAACGAATTTTATTGAACCAGCTATTGCCGCATTAGCATCTTCGCTATCAGATTGAGCAATTGCTTCATCAAGATATAGAACAACCGGTAGTAACTCTTTTTCTTTGTCGATATATTCGTTCATTATTATATTTTCAAAAAGATCGTTTTCGTATTTGTGAACTATTTGCTTCACCATCGCAATATGTAGCCTTTTGAAGTCAACTTTGTATTTGATTTTACAAGTATTCTGTACCTTGGCCGTAGGAAACGAAACCAAGATAGTTCCACCATGCTTCATCTCGCGTATTTGGCAAAGTAAGCGCTTAAAAGTAGAGGCCCAAAGGTCTTTCAATTCTTGAATGCAGAAAGTCTTGTATCCCTTAGCATCTGAAAGGTCGCAGTATATTTCCTTTAAAAGATTCTCAAATCCTGGCTTTAGAACTGTATAAATGGGGCCACCATCAAATACGTCTGGAAGGTCGTGTAGGACATCTCCACCGCGCAGTTCTGCAAGGAGTTCGTCATTGTATGAGGCAATAAGTTGCCCTCTTCCTAGTATTTTAATTACTAATCCAAGAGGTACACTGTAAATAGAACCGGAAGTATCATGTCTGGCAGATCTGTAATACGCAAGTTGCTGATCAATTAATCCTATAATCATCGGCGGTCTGTTACTTGGTGCATAAACTACTATTAACGCCGACTCGGAACTTGCAGCTGCTCCCAATTTTGTTAGATTATGCGGCTTCAATTCTATAGATTCCGCAAATGGTATGAATTGCCAACGGTCATATCTAATACGTTGCGGTGGTTCCACATCAACTTTCTTTGATGTTGTAATAATAATACTAAATAAATGGAACTCAGCCTCCTCCTTTTGAAGGCTAGTCCAGAAGACTGTATCAACAATTTCCTCAATTGTTTCTAGGGCTAGTGACTTGCTTTTGCTGTTTTTTACGACACTGCCGTATATGATAGATGCAAAGTCCTTCGGGGTATGGTGAATAGAGGTCATTCTTTCCTCCTAGGTAGTAATAAAGACACTATGTACACTTAGAGAATTGTGAATATAAAAAAGCACACTTAATTGATGAATGTCAATATTTATTCATTTTTTAAACCAACTCCACCTTCCCCGGCAACCGCCGGGCTTCGCCTATCGCACTTAGCTTTTCTAAACGAACTGCACTTTGCCTATCGCTCCCATTTCACTTTCGAGGATAATTATTATTCCTTCAACGCCTTTAATTTTTATTCCAAAATCCAGTGCGGGTTTAATGTCATTTTTGCTTTTCACTTTATTGCCGATGGTGGAGGCTGCTGCATCGGCAAGTGTCGCAGATTTGGAAATCACGCAAACCGCATCGGCTTTGCCGAAGCTCAAAGACGGCCCGACTGTGGCGGACGATGTGCAAATACCCAGCGGTGTTTCCTCCGGTTTTACAATAAAGTTTACATTATAACTTAAAGGAGAAACTCCTGCATAAACGGAAGTGATTAGTTTATTTTCCGACTTTATAAAAATATCTCCGCCGTTTTCGATAATGAGGTTTTCCGTCTGATTGAGGAGATCATTGCCCACAAATTCGGATACAGCGCCGGCAACCGAAGCCATCGGCCCTACCCCGCAGATTCTTGATTTACTGAGCATGTCCCGGACAATCGGTGGCGCTAAATCGTCTTCAGGAAGAGGCAAAAGTGATGTGCGGAAATCCGGATGACTTTTAATGTAGGTTTCTAAAGAGTGACGATGACTGGCAAGAGACTTTAAGGCTTCATCTGACATGTCGGTATCAGAGCTGATCAACAAATCACTCTCGGCGATTTTGACGTTATATGAAGTGAGATTATCCTTATTAATTAGTGATCTGTAAGTTCGTTCTTCATGTATCATTGGGTGACCCTTCTTTTGTCATTCTCGCTTGTGACCCCCCAAGTGAACTTTAGGTTATTCAGGTTATGCAAGCGAAGCGCGACACGGGAATCCAGGAATAGTCAAAAAGAAAACTGGATTACCCGGTCAAGCCGGGTAATGACAATATCGCATTCTCTCTTTAATGCCATTTTATTCAAAGGATAACGCGGCGGCAAGGGTGAGACGACGAGGCGTATTAATAATACGTTGAGGAAGTCGAACCCGAAGCCAACAAAGTTAGCCGAAGAAGAAAATGGCATTACGAGCCACGGGTATAAATACCCTCCGCTTTGCGGGATTGTTCAACTTACCAATTCCGACGCGCTTCGCTTTCAGAATTGGAGTTTCACGAATAGATTGTGGCGCCCTCCCCTAGTATGTTATCCGCTTCTTTTTTTAACTTATCATTTATGTCCAGGCGGTATTCATCCCCCAGGTAAATTATGGTTTCGCTTTTTCCATTAAGAATGTGCACATAACCTTCGTATTTGCCGTGGAATTTCTTTATCGAAGAAATCAGCGATGAAATGTTTTCCGTAGAGACTTTATTGGTATCAACCATGAAACGAACCTGCTTATAAGGATTTTCCAAAGATTGCGTTAAAGAAGTTACTTCCTGCGCTATTACTGTCAGCTTCGGCGTTTCTTCTGACCCGCCGATATCGAGAGTTCCCTTAATCACTATCGGCTCTTCTTCATGCAAAAGCGAGTAGTATTTCTTATATATATCCGCGAAGAATATAGTGTTTATGGAGCCCTGTAAATCTTCAAGGGTAACGTAACACATAATGTCGTTTCTTTTTGTCTTTTTTTCGCTGATGCCGCTTACTATGCCGGCAATAGTAACGTTATCTTTGTCCCTCTTGGAATTTAAATTGCCGGAATTAGCGTTGGTGACAAATTTCAAGCGGTCGGCAAAACGCAATAAAGGATGGCCTGTAATATAAAAACCTAAAGTTTCTCTTTCTGTAGACAGTATTTTTTTTTGATCCCATTCAGGCACGTTGTCCGGGATTTGATAAGATTTTAATCCATTTTCTCCGGATGAATCGCCGGAATCAAATTGTTCAAAAAAACTGGACTGCGAACTTAATTTTTCTTTTTGACTGCGCTGAGCCTCGTCAATTGCTTTTTCATAATGTTCCATGAGCTGGCTGCGCTTGTAGCCTAAAGAATCAAAAGCCCCGCATTTAATCAAGCTTTCGATCACTCTTTTGTTCACCTTACGCAAATCAACGCGGCCTAAAAAATCCACAAGAGAAGTGAATTTTTCATCTTGCCTCATTGATATTATCGAATCAATTGCCGCCAAACCGACATTTTTGATCGCGGCCATGCCAAAGCGAATATTTTCCCCGGATATGCTGAAGTCTCTTTGTGATTCATTTAAATCCGGCGGAAGAATATTTATGCCCATTTCTTTACAGGCGCTCATATACCTGATTATTTTATCGCGGTTGTCCTTTTCACTCGTGAGCAGCGCGGCCATAAACTCCGTTGAATAATGCGCCTTGAGATATGCCGTCTGATAGGCAATTATCGCATAGGCGGTGCTGTGTGATTTATTAAAGCCGTATGCGCCAAATGTCTCCATCTGCTCCCAAATCTTTCTGGCCTTGTTTTCATTAATCTTATGTTTTTTGGCGCCTTCAAGAAATTTGGGTTTTTCCTTTTCCATTGCCGAAGCCATTTTTTTACCCATTACTTTGCGCAACGTGTCGGCCTCGGCCATAGTGTATCCGCCGATGACGCTGGCAATCTGCATAACCTGTTCCTGATAGAGAATTACGCCGTAGGTTTCCTTCAGGATTGTTTCCAGTTGAGGCATTTCATAGATAATTTTTGTTTTCCCCTGCTTACGGTTGATAAATTCCGGAATCATTTTCATCGGACCGGGACGATAAAGAGCAATCAGGGCAATTATATCTTCAATATGATCCGGCTTAAAATTGACTGCCAGATCCGTCATGCCGGAACTTTCCAGCTGAAAGACTCCGTCTGTTTCGCCCCGCCCCAAAAGGTCATATGTTTTTTTATCATCCAGGGGTAGATTATGAATGTCTATTTCAATTCCTTTTGATTCCTTGATGAAATTCAGGGCGTTTTTAATGACTGTTAAAGTTTTCAGACCGAGAAAGTCAAATTTTGTTAGACCGACGGTTTGGATGTCATTCATTGAATACTGGGAAACTACATCGTCCTTAGGCAAACAAAGAGGAACTCTTTCGACCAAGGGCACATCGGATATTACCACTCCCGCGGCATGAGTTGAAGCGTGACGATTAAGTCCTTCCAGGATACGGGACAAGGACAAAAGCTTAGCTATAGCGGGGTTGTTTTTTTCTTCCTGAGCCAGTCGCGGCTCATTCTTTATCGCTTCATTGAGAGTTATGTTCAGAGGGGTATTTGGAATCAGTTTGGCAATTCTGTCCGCTTCACTGTAAGGAATATCAAGAGCACGACCGACATCCCGAATAACCGCCTTGGCCTGCATTTTTCCGAATGTAATAATTTGAGAAACTTTGTCCTGACCGTATTTTTCAGTCACGTATTTAATAATATCATCCCTGCCCTCCTGACAAAAATCAATATCAATATCTGGCATTGTTTTACGGCTGGGATTTAAAAACCGTTCAAAGAATAAATTATAACGGATGGGATCAATGTTGGTGATCCTTAGCGCGTAGGCCACAAGGCTTCCCGGCGCGGAACCGCGTCCCGGCCCTACAGGGATATCATTATGCTTGGCGTGCTTAACGAAATCAGAAACAATTAGAAAATAACCGGCGAAACCCATAGCCTTGATTATTTCCAATTCCTGGTTAAGGCGTTTTTCATACTTTTCTTTGATTTCAGATTCATTTTCTTTTTGATCCTTTAAAATAACGGGAAAAAGCTTTTCCAGCCCTTCCCTCGCCTTCCTCTCTAGATATTTGTTGAGAGATTCCTCAGGATCTTTGATTTCAAAATTAGGCAGGTAAAATTTACCCGATTCCAGAGAAAAGTTGCATTTTTCGGCAATACTCACAGTGTTGGATAAGGCTTCCGGCGTTAAGGAAAACAGCTGATGCATTTCTTCAGGCGAACGAAAATAAAATTGATCCGTACTCAAATGCATTCTGTCTGTGTCTTTAATTGTCTTGCCTGTCTGAATGCACAACAGAACATCATGCGCTTCGGCGTGATCGCGTTCCAGGTAATGACAGTCATTAGTGGCCACAAGGGGAATGGATAACTCTTTACTGATTTCAATTAAACCAGCGTTGGCGATTTTTTGTTCAGGAATCCCGTTTTCCATTATCTCCAGATAGAAATTACCTTCGCCGAAAATATCCTGATAAGTGATAGCGGCTTTCTTGGCCGCATCCATGTTACCCTGCATAATTAAATCAGCGATTTCGCCGTGTAAACAAGCGCTGGAGGCGATCAGCCCTTCGTGACATTCTTTCAAGAGCTCCTTATCCACACGAGGCCTGTAATAGAATCCTTTTAAATAGCTGGCTGTAGTAAGCTTCATCAGGTTTTTATAGCCCTGCGTGTTTTTGACCAGAACAATTAAATGTTTCGACGTTTCACCGGCAACCCTATCGGTAAGTTTATTGGGAGCCACATATAATTCACATCCGATAATAGGTTTTACACCGTGTTTGTAAGCCTGCTGGTAAAAATCAATCGCGCCGAACATGTTGCCGTGATCGGTAATAGCTATCGCCGGCATTTTGTATTCCCGGGCTTTTTTGAAAAGGTCTTCCAGACGAATCATCCCGTCAAGAAGACTGTATTGTGTATGGAGGTGGAGATGGACAAAATCAGAGTGTTTCATAATCACGCTTTATTAGAGATAATAAAAATATATAATTAATTGAAGATAAAAAAAGCTTTTTTAATCTAGCCAGTAATTCGGCGCTTCTTTGGTAATGATTACATCATGAACATGGCTTTCTCTCAAACCAGCTTGAGTAATGCGGACAAAACGCGCCTTTTCGATCATTTCGGGAATATTTTTACAGCCGACATAACCCATGCCGGCTTTGAGTCCGCCAATTAACTGGAGAATGCTGGCTGACAGCGAACCGCGGAAAGGCACTCTTCCCTCGATTCCTTCGGGAACCATCTTTAACGGACCTTCTATATCATCCTGATAGTAGCGGTCGCGGCTGCCCATTTTCATTGCTTCCAATGAACCCATGCCGCGATAAACTTTATAACTGCGGCCTTGAAACAAAATATTTTCTCCCGGACTTTCTTCCGTGCCGGCGAATAATCCGCCGATCATCACACAGTTAGCGCCGGCGCCGATTGCTTTGACAATATCACCTGAATATTTTATTCCGCCATCGGCAATCACGGGAATGCCTTTTTTGGACGCGATTTTATACGTGTCTCTGATCGCCGACATCTGGGCTACTCCGACTCCGGCAATAATACGGGTAGTACAAATGGAACCGGGACCGACGCCTACTTTTACGGCATCAACGCCGGCATCAATAAGAGCCTTGGCGCCCTCCGATGTCGCGACATTTCCCGCGATTAATTGACACTTCGGGAAATTAGATTTTATTGATTTAACAGCCTTGAGGACTCCCGCGGAATGTCCATGGGATGTGTCAATGGCGATTACATCAACACCTGCCGCGAGTAGTGCTTCAACTCTTGCTTCTCTATCAATTATGCCAACCGCCGCACCGACCCGAAGTCTTCCCAGGGAATCCTTACAGGCGTTTGGATAGCGGCGTATTTTTTCAATGTCTTTAATTGTAATCAAACCTTTCAATCTGAACTCATCATCAACAACAAGCAGCTTTTCAATTCTATGCTGATGAAGAAGTTTCTTGGAATTTTCCAGGGAAATATTCGCAGATACGGTAACTAGATTTTTCTTGGTCATGACATTGGCCACGGGTTGATCCAGATTTTCTTCAAACCGCAAATCGCGGTTGGTAAGTATTCCGACAAGCTTTCCTTTCTTGACTACCGGCACGCCGGAAATGGAATATTGATTCATCAGCTTCAAAGCGTCACTGACTTTCCGGTCAGGTTCGATAGTGATTGGATCAACAATCATGCCGCTTTCCGATTTTTTTACTTTGTCCACTTCAATGGCCTGTTGTTCTATGCTCATATTGCGGTGGATTATACCGATACCGCCTTCCTGAGCCATGCAAATTGCGGTACGCGATTCCGTTACGGTGTCCATGGCTGCGGAAACGATGGGAATATTCAGAGAAATATTTTTTGTTAATAAAGTTGATGTATCTACATCCCGGGGCAAAACATTGGAAGCTGCCGGAACGAGAAGAAGGTCATCAAAGGTCAAAGATTCTTTTATTGTATCATCGAGCATTGTATCCTCCGTCGTAATTATGAAGCCTAATTGCTGTTGATCACGGGTATGAACCCCAAAGCAAGCTGTGGGGTATTATACCCTACGCTTCGCTGAACTCGTTTTCAGCGATTGTCAAATCCTACGTCGCTTCGCTCCTGGGATCAATTCCATTTGCGCTTCAAATTTCGTTTCACTCATTTTCAGCGATTGTCATTGATTCGACCAGCAAACTTCAGCGCACTTTGTTTCTAAAGTTTGGGTCTCATTAACTTACCAATTCCGCCGCGCTACGCTTTCGGAATTGGAGTTTCAACAATAAAATTTTTTTCACCATTTAAATTAATAAAAAAATGGTTCCCATTTTCCGATTGTTCGATAAATTCAGCCAATTGATAGTAACTGTTACGTGAAAACCGGGCAGTAAATTTTCCTTCTTTAACCCGGCAATAAAGAACATTATCCCCGCCTACATGCAAAGAGTTCATTTCCAGTTTTTCGCAAGAATCGTCACTCAAAAGAATTTCAATTTGAACCCGGCTATCGTCCGGCAGTTGTGTTTTATAAACAGCCCCAACAACAAAAGCGGTATCCTCTACGTCAAGATAATAACATTCTTCATTCAATTGAATTAAATATTTGCCGCATTCATCAATTTTAAGATGTTCAAAAAAGACACACAATATTTCTTTGCGAAACATGTGTGCGCCTTTGTAATACCATACTCCTTCTTTATCTATTCTAATATCAGAGTTTTCCATTTATCTTAAAAACTTTTCCTGCTGTCCAGCAATATAGTTACCGGACCGTTATTGACAAGTTCAATCTCCATCATCTCCTGGAATTTTCCCATGGCCAGAGATTTTACTTTTTCTTTGGCTTCTTTAATGAAGTATTCATAAAGATAATTTGCCCTTGCCGGTTCTTCCGCTTTGACGAATGAAGGACGCCGCCCTTTTATACAATCGCCTAGTAATGTAAATTGTGAAACAACCATCATCGCGCCGTTAATATCCAACAATGACCGGTTCATCTTGTCTTGTTCATCTTCAAAGATGCGCAAATTAATTGTCTTTCCCAAAATATAATCAGCGTCTACCTCTGTGTCTTCTTTTTCCACCCCTAATAATACAAGAATTCCTTCGTTTATCGAGGATAATTCCTGATGGTTAATCTTGACGCAAGCATGATCGACTCTCTGGATAACTGCACGCATTGGTGATCCCGTTAAAAAGTGAAGTTATGTTAGCAACAAATTGTCCTACGTTCAAGTTATTTCTCTGAAAAAAAGATTCAATTTTTCTTGACAGGGGCTGTTTTTGTTGTTAAGGACACGCCGGTTTCGAGGTCAATGGCGTTTGTGGAAACTTTTTCTATTCTTCACTTTTTCCGTAACGTCTTAAAAATGGAGTAGTTATTATATAAGGGGGTCGTTCAAATGCTTTGTCAGACTGTTAAAGCGGGATTCGAATGCGGTTTTATGAGCAAAAAAGGATGCGGTTTTTTTAATGCCAGCTGCCAGAAAATAATCGATAAATGTGATGGTTGCAGCAAGATAATTGATTATGAATCCGGAAAATACTGCAAGGTTTATCCTGATCCAACCAGCAAGTGGCAAAACGGTAAGTGTCCAACCGCAACGCACATTAAACTGGAATTACAAGAAGCAACACAAAAAGTCAATCCGCTCAAAGCTTCTAAAAGAGCAAGTAAAAAATGATAACAACTCCGCGCAATCCTGTCGCGGTGAAGATATTAAGTTTTTACAAGTTATTTATAGGAGAATAAAAAAGCTGGCGATTTTCATCGCCGGCTTTTTTTATACCATTTGCTTTCAAAGGATAACGCGGCGGCAGTGAAACTAGAGTAAGTATCCTCCGGCAGAGCCGGAGGCTTTACGATTGCTGGCCCCTCAAAGGGGCCTGATCGCAATCGAAAAACCTAACATTCTTATCGAAGTTCCTTCAAAACTTAAAAAACTTGTCCCGCAGTGGTTCTCAAATGACGACTGAATGTTCATTCCATACTCCTGGAATTGTCAAACTCTGGGAGTCCCCCGGCAGAGCCGGGGGTTTACCCAGAAGAAATTACAGTTACGCAGTAAACTGTAATTCGTTAGTTGAACTGTCCCACTTCAGTGGGGCAAGGATGAGGCTACGCATGCGTATTACTAACGCGTGACCTTCAGGTTATACGTTAAGGAAGCCGAAGACGCTGCCAACAAAGTTAGCCGAAGACCGGGGGCGCATCCCGAAAGGGGAGCGCACATAACAAATGAAAAATTTACCTTACCGGTAATTGCCGCCTGGAAGGTGGTAATTACAAGCGCATTGGGATTAGCTGATTATTGCTCTTATTTGCTGCAATTCCTGTTTAATCCGATTCAGTGTTTGTCTTTCAGAGTTTTTAGTTTCCGGTTCGCGATTCCCGCGTATTTTATGAAGCTGCTTCTTAGCGCCATCAATGGTAAAACGTTGCGAGTAAAGCAAATTCTTGATCGTCAATAATTCGAGTACATCCTTTTTCCTGTACAAACGTTGCGCAGTTTTAGTTCGCACAGGACTGACCGTTCTAAATTCTGTTTCCCAATATCTAATAACGTAAGTCTCGACGTTGAGAATTTTGCTGACTTCTCCAATGCGAAAATATGCCTTTTCGGGAATTATTGTTTCCATATAGTTTTCTAACCCTTACGGCCAAACTTAATAGAATACACACCTTTAATTTAATAAACCAGGAATTAGTTTATTAATAAATATTTTTAGAAATATGTGCAAATGGGACTTTATCCCTACGGCTTCGCTTAGGGATAATATTGAGTAGAAGCGTACATAATAAATATGCCCTGCCGCTTAACTCACTATTATTTGTTTAGTTTAGAGCTTTACGCAATACCTGCGAAGATTTGAAAGTCAACACTCTCCGCGCGGTAATGGAGATTTCCTGTCCGGTCTGCGGATTACGGCCGCGGCGTGCTCTTTTTTCCTTTACCATGAAGTTACCGAATCCGGAGATCTTCACTCTTTCGCCTTGTGCAAGACAGTCCTTAATGATGTCAAATACAGATTCAACAATATCTGCCGAATCCTTCTTGGAAAAACCAAGCTTTTCGTAAACATTTTGAATAATCTCAATCTTCGTCATCTCTTTCCCTCCATTTTAACTTTGTCTAGCTATTAGCCTCTTATTTTTGCACCCGTCAAATTAACGGTCTTCCGCACAATCCTATCGTGGACAGTATTTGTTTCTAAATCAGTCAGCGTTCGATCAGGAGCACGATAAGAAAAACGCAACCCCAAACTTTTCATTCCTTCTAAAATTTCTTTTCCAACATATACATCAAAAATACTCACATTTTCAAGCAAATCTTCTTTTTGCCCCAAAATAATATTCAACATTTGATCGGCTTCCATCGTATCAGGGATAACAAAAGCGGCATCACGCATCACCGCTGGAAATTTCGATATTTCCTGATAGGTAATATTCCTGTCAAGATAAGCAGAAACAATAATATCTAAATTAATTTCAAATACATAGACGTTATTCTTCAAATCGATCTTTTCCAGAACATCGGGATGAACTTCACCCAAGAAACCAATCTGCCGATCATCTAAATAAATGCCGCAGGATTTACCCGGATGTAGAAACGGCTCAACAGCTGTCGAATTATATCTACAATTATTTAATTTTAAGTCGAAAAAGATATTTTCCAGGCAACCTTTCAAGGTATAAAAGTCAACGGTTTTTCGTGAGCCCCACAAATCATCCGTCATCTTTCCCGTTAAAAGTCCCGCCAGCATATTTTTTTCTTCGGGAAGTTCTCCAGCCTTTCGTTTAAGAAAAATACGTCCTATTTCAAAGATGCTTAAATCAAAAGAACCGTTATTGGCATTCTTCTTTGCCGTTTCCAGCAAACCATAAATCATCGTTGTCCGCATAACAGAGAGATCTTCGCCCAACGGATTTTTTATCCGCACCAGACGGCGTCTTTCATCATTTTCCGGCAAACACAAAAGATCTGCCGCGACAGGAATGCCAAAACTGTAATTGACGATTTCAGTATATCCGCTGCCGATAAGCAATTGCCTGATTCTCTCTTCCATATCCAAACGCGGGATAACCGCAATTTCCGTAACAGCAACAGCAGGCAATGTAACCGGTACGCGATCGTAACTATAAAGCCGGATCACTTCTTCAATCAGATCAATTTCCCGCAGGATATCAACCCGGCACGTAGGCGGTGTAACAAGATATCTGCCCTTTCCCTTTTGCTTTAAAACCATGCCGAGACTGCGCAATATTCTAACAACATCCTTTGCCCCGATTTCCATGCCGATTACCTGACGAATTCGGTCCAGACGCAGGGGAATATCTTGAGCAGTGGAAATTTTTTCAGGATACTCATCAATATAATTTTTACAAATAGAACCACCGGAAAGATCGGCAATCAGTTGTGCGGCGCGATTGAGGGCTTTGAGCACTCCTTCGGGATCAATGCCTCTTTCAAAACGAAAAGCGGCATCCGTCGGCATAGCCAGTTTTCGTGCTGAACGGCGAATGGACGTGGGATTAAAATAAGCGCTTTCCAGAAAAATAATCTGCGTATCTTCTTTGACTTCGGAGTTCATGCCGCCCATAATACCGCCGATGGCAACGGGTTTTACACCGTCACATATCAATAACGTATCCGCGGGAAGCGTACGGCTTTTACCGTCGAGAGAAATAAATTCTTCATTTTCTTTAGATTTGCGGACAACAATCCTTCCTTCTTCCAGGAAGCGAAAATCAAAGGCATGCAGCGGTTGTCCCATCTCCAGCATGACAAAATTAGTGACATCAACAATGTTATTGATGGCGCGCAATCCGGCGGCTTCCAGTCTCGCCTTCATCCAAACGGGCGATACTCCGATTTGAACATTTTTTATCATCCTGGCCGTGTAACGGGGACAGGCATCAGCGTCAATTATTTTAACTGAAGTCAAGGGATTGATATCTTCTGATAATTCTTTAACCTTAACGGAAGGCTGTTTAAATTTTTTACCGGTAATAGCGGCAACTTCCCGCGCAATGCCAATCATGCTCAAACAATCTGAGCGATTAGGTGTAACTCCTACATTAAAAACAGTGTCTTCTATATTCAAGGCTGTCTCCAGCGGCACACCGAGCGGCAAAGCTAAAGGCAAGTGCATAATGCCCGAGGCATCGTCACCTACTTCCAGTTCAGCTTCTGAACATAACATCCCGTCTGATTTCTCACCGCGTAATACAGATGACTTGATTGTGTATCCGCCAGGAATTACCGCCCCAACTTTGGCCAGAGGAACAATATCGCCGGGGGCAATATTGTTGGCGCCGCAGACAACAGGATAATTTTGAGTTCCGTCGCTGACGTTGCATAATGAGAGGCGGTCAGCGGAGGGATGAGGTTTTACGGATAAAATTTCAGCGACAACAACTCCACTGAACGGCGGACGGATAGTTTTGATCTCGTCCACTTCCAGACCGGCCATTGTCAGCTCATGAGCGAGCTCTTCCGCCGTTAGTTCTATATCAACATAATCTTTAAGCCACTTGAGACTTACCAGCATAAAGAATAAGCTCTCCTAAAATTGTTTAAGGAATCTTATATCGTTTTCAAAAAATAACCGGATATCGGAAATGCCATACTTTAGCATGGCAATACGTTCTAAACCGAGGCCGAAAGCAAAGCCTGAATATTCCTCTGAGTCATAATTCACATTTTGGAACACGGCCGGATCAACCATGCCTGAACCTAATATTTCCAGCCAGCCGCTCTGCCCGCAAACCCGGCAGCCGCGTCCGCCGCACATGACACAGCGTATATCGACTTCAGCCGATGGTTCCGTAAAAGGGAAAAAACTGGGACGAAACCGCAACGTGGTGCCTTCCCCGAAAATTTTTTTAAGAAAAGCTGTTAATATCCCTTTAAGGTCGCCAAAGCTGACGCCTTTATCTACCAGCAGTCCTTCTATTTGATTAAACATCGGAGTATGAGACACATCAGAATCACGCCGGTAAACTTTTCCCGGCGATAAAATCCGCAGCGGCGGCTGAATTTTTTCCATAATCCTCACCTGCACCGGTGAAGTATGCGTGCGCAAAACGATATTGTCTTCGATGTAAAACGTATCCTGCATGTCCCTTGCGGGATGATCCTTGGGAATATTCAGAGCTTCAAAATTATAATAATCCAGCTCTACTTCCGGTCCTTCCACTACGGAAAAACCAAAAGAAGCAAAGATGGCGCAAATTTCCCTGCGGACCTGAATTACTGGATGTATCCGGCCGCACTTAATCACGCTCCCCGGCAAAGTGACATCTATCTTTTCCTTCAGCAAGATGTCTTCTTTTTTTCGAATTGCCTGCCGTTGAAGTGCTTCTTCAATTTTTGTGTTAAGTAAATTTTTCAGTTCATTGCAAAGTTTTCCGAATAAAGGTTTTTCGGCATCGGGAACCTGAGCAATGTTTCTTAAAAGGCCGGTTAAAAGCCCTTTGCGACCAATATATTTTGTCCTGACAAGTAGAAATTGATCTTCTGTTTTTGCCGTCTCTAATTCGGCAAGAGCGCTTTCTTCCAGTTGTTGAAGCTCACTAATCATGCCGC
>PLMV01000082.1 GCA_003141615.1 Syntrophaceae bacterium | reverse complement strand
CCTCTCATAAAATCCTGATGTCCACCGATACCGCTGTAAAAGACGCCGCCGATTGATTCCGAAGTCGCTTGCCCTGTTAAGTCTATTTCCAATGCGCTGTTAATGGCGACCATATTTTCTATCCGGGCAATAATTAACGGGTTGTTCGTGTAGTCCAGTGTACGAAATGATATGGAAGGATTATTGTTGAGAAAATCATAAGTGGATTTTTTCCCCATGCTGAAAGCTGCAACTGTTCTTCCGTGGTCAATGGTTTTTCTGGAATTATCGATAACGCCTGCTTTAATTAATTCCACCAGGCCGTCGCTTAAAAGTTCCGTATGAACTCCCAAATTCTTTTTGTTATATAAACCGGCCATGATGGCATTGGGCAAGCCGCCCCAACCAACTTGAATGGTGTCGCCATCCTGCACTAAGCGCGCCGCGTTTTTACCGATGGTTTCAATAACTTCACTTGTTGGAACTCCTGTTACTTCTAAAAGCGGCTCATCGTAAGGAATAATGAAATCAACATCTTTAATGTGGATAAAGCCGTCGCCGTGAATCCGGGGCATGTTAGGATTTACTTGAGCAATAACAATTGCCGCCTTTTCCGCTGCGGCTTTTACTATGTCCACACTGACCCCGATACTCAGATAGTCATGATCATCCGGCAGGGATGTTTGTATCAGTGCTATATCAATGCGGATAACGCCACTGGCTAATAAGGAGGGAACTTGTGAAAGGGAAATAGGCGTATAGTCAGCCATTCCTGTATTAATGGAATCTCGGGTACTATTGCCGATGAAAAAAGAATTATGGCGAAAGTTCGCTTTATACTTGGCGCCGGTATAAGGAGCAAGACCTAATGAGTAAACATGGATAATTTCAGCATCAAAAAAAGCTTTGGGATTGGATTCTACATAACGTATCATCGCCTGAACAAGGTATTGAGGCTCACCGCAACCGGAGGCAACAAAAATATGATCGCCGCGACGAATATGACTGAAAATTTCATCTTCCGAAACGAATTTTTCCGGATATGCTTTTTTGAAGCTATCGAGGCGTTCTAGAAAAATTTCTGATTCCATAATAGACTCCATTGATAATTAAACTCAGATATTACAAACACAATGCCGTAATATTTGCTAGATGAATTATCCCGCGAAGCAGAGGGTAATGAGACCCAAGCTTCAGAAACAAAGTGCATAACCTAATAACCTGAAGGTCACGCGAGGTCACAAGCGAAGGATATCTAAGATATCCGTGGTATCCCACGTGTGAAGCTAAGTGGGAATATATTATAGGTTAAAACAATGTTGCCTGTCAATTAAAGACAATATTTATTTACAATCATTTAATTATGTTTAATATATCCGCGGCATGCGGCAAAACCAGATCCGCTCCGGCTTCTATAAAATCGTTTTTTTGAAAATGACCGGTGAGAACTCCGCAGGTTTTTGTTCCGGCTCTGCGGCCTGTTTTTATATCAAGAGGATGATCTCCAATCATCAATGTGTGTTTAGCTGAACCGCCAAGTTTGTTTAATGCCTTGTTTAAATGTTCCGGGTGCGGTTTGACTTTATTCACAGCATCGCGGCAGACAACCACAGGGCAGTAGGATAATATGTCAGGGAATACGATTTTCACGGCTTTGGCGCAATTTCTGGTTATTATTCCGCAGGAGATTTTCAGCGACTTAAGAGAATTGAGCAATTCTTTTGTGCGGTCAAAAAGTTCACCATTTTCAGCCGCTTCTATTTCAATTTTTTCAATTATGGAATTAGCCTCATCAAAAAACTTTTTGGATATATGTGGGGAGCGCTGATTTAATATTGCTGCGGCAGAGTCGATCATTTCTAAAACAAAGTCTGTATGCAGTTCATCTCTGGTAATACCATAGGATAAAATAAGTTTCCCAACAACCTCGCGCATTCGATGAAAATCAATATTTAATTTTGCCAATGTTCCGTCAAAATCAAAGATTATGGTTTTAATGGTTGATTGTTTTATTTTTAACGCGGCCATGAAATCAGCCCCTCGGGGAGATGTATTTGATGGTCAGAACTTTGTTTAATGTTCGGGAGGAATATGTTGAAGGCAAAGTGCCGTCGGAAATAATACGCAGAAAATTATGAATGATATTAAACGTGGCTCCCCATAGAATATCCTCGCCCTCGCGTACATCGGGAATAATCAGGCATGGCGTCTGATATTGCAGTGGTTCGGTATCTTTCCCCAGAGATGTTTTAATATCCAGCGT
This sequence comes from Syntrophaceae bacterium, assembly GCA_003141615.1. GTDB lineage: Bacteria > Desulfobacterota > Syntrophia > Syntrophales > Smithellaceae > Smithella. The sequence goes on along the minus strand of PLMV01000082.1, from coordinate 13,339 downwards.
GGCATAATTGGCGCTATCGAAAAAAATGCTGAGAGGAATTTCCAAAACTTTTTCCACTTCCGAGCTTAATTTATATTTAAAAGATTTAGGTGTAAGACATACAAAGGGAAAGATTGTCCGGGCGAATAACGTCAGAGAGTAAGAGGGCAGGGCGCCGAGAAATTTTATGTTGAAAGGATTTAATCCGATTTCTTCCCATGCTTCTCTCAGTGCGTTGGTTAAGAAAAGATGAATAAGGGCGGCTGTTTCCTTGTCCCCGCTCTGAATAATGCTTGCTTTCCTGCCGCGCATTGCGGGGAGTATTCTGGTTTTTAGAAAGAAATTCAAAAAATTATCCCTACCCGGTTGCAGCATTCCGCCGGGACAACTGATGTCTCCGCCCTGGGAAACCGTATCCGATCGTTTAATGAGTTGAAAAACGTATTCGGATTTGCCATAAATGTTTTTAAAATTGAGTAATAAAACCACTGCGGCTTTAAGATGGGCGGAGCCTTCTTGTCTGGATTTATCAATCTGGAAATTCATTTCTTTGTAGTCAATAGGCACTGAAGCTAATTTATCAGTTACAAAACGTGGAAAAATATCTTTTTGCTGAAACAGTGTTAAATCCATAAAACTAAATGTCCTGAAATCTAAGTTATAATTTCGGCAATTATTTGATTATACCAACACCTTAAGGGGAATAAGTCGATAAAACCGCAATGACCGCCAAATCTTTGTCTTGATATTTTTAAAAATGCATTTTCTTTTATCTTGTAATAATCTTCATGCGGAATAACGGGATCATCTTCCGCGATAAATATTCTTACCGGCACGTTCAAATTTTGAAAAGAATCATTTTTAAGTGTGTATAAATTAAAATAGTCGCGGTAAGAAAGCAGACCGGGGAAGTAAGGCATGATGTCTTCTGTCAGTCCCATACACGTTTTGGATTTTAACATTTTATTGAAATCATATTTTTCCGGAAAAAGCCGTTGTTTTTTGATCAAAGACCGTTTCCATTTTTTAAGAAAATATTTACGATAGAAAAAATAACCGTTATCGATAGCCAAAGTAGTTTTGTAAGGATTGAGCGGCGGGCTGATGGCAAAAACATGTTTTAAGTTTGCTATCGGTGTCCGGTAGTGCCTCATGGCGATACGCAAAGCAAAATTTCCGCCCAGAGAAAAACCTATCAGATATACGGGCAGGTTTTCCGATTGCCGGGCTAAATAATTTACTGCTTCGAATGTTTCTTCCAACAGAGCGCCGTGAAAAAGCCCCTCGTTGAGGTGGTGTGAATCTCCATGATCACGCAAATTCAAACGGCAAATGGAAAAACCAAGATTATAAAAATAATCTCCGGCAGCTAAAATATAAGCGGAAGAAGAAGATCCTTCCCAACCATGCAGAAGAATAATCAAACCCTCGCTTGTTTCATGATGCGAATAAAAAGAAAGTAACTTTGATCCGGTAGACGTGGTGACAATTATCTCTTGAGAATTGTCCAGCATGTAATTTTTACGGGGAGTTCGCAGGTGCGAACTGGCCATGATAGACTGGAAATGAGGGCTCCTGAAAAAGAATGAGGGCTGGAATATTTTATCAATTTTTTTTGTGTTTTTGTTCATTTTGTCAATAGTGAAAAAAGATTGAATGCATTGGCTGACCTTGATCAGAAATTACGCACGTAAATGAGAGAATTTTATAGAGGTTTTGTATAACTTTACAATCAAAAAACATCAATTATAAAGTCTCCCCGCCGGATGGATGGGGAGACTTTATTCTGGTGGCGGTGCCTGGAATCGAACCAGGGACACTACGGATATGAGCCGTATGCTCTAACCATCTGAGCTACACCGCCTTTATGGTAATAAAAATTTTCTCAATGAGCTTTTTATTCGTGCGACGCTATATCTAAGTGCTCAAGTTTTGTCAATGGCTTATTGAGGAGTATCCAGCTTATAAACAACGATCACACTTCTATCACTGAGAGAGGCACCAGTAGATTGGACTAATGCCAGCACGATTTCCGGCTTGCCGTCGTTATCTATATCTTTAATGCAATAATCAGCCACATAGCCGTTAATTTTCTTTGTGTGCCAGTTCTCCGCCATTCCCATGCCATCCCATTCCAGATTATATATTTCACTGGCAGTAAAAAGTTTAAGTTTTTTAAAAATACGGCCGCTGGAAGACAAATTTTTGACTATAATAATTTCTTTTTTGCCGTCTTTGTTTGTGTCAAAAGTGACAATACGTAAATTGGCATAAGCATTTCTTTCCTTGTCGCTATCTGTAGGATTGAACTTGTTTTCAATATTTTCGAAGTAGTTATTACTGCCACCGTATACATCATCACTTTTCCAGATAAGCTCATCACTGGAAAAACCTATGGAAGTGAGGCGGCCCAAAGATTTAGTCGTTTTTTCAATAATGTATAAATAGTCCAAATCATCCAGTGCAATTATTTTTTCGCTTCCACCAATACCCAGATTATCTATATTTAGTCCATAAATAGATAAACCAAAAGGTATTTTCATTTTTTGATCTGATTCATATTTACCGTCTCTCCAAACCATTTCGTAAATTGGCGTGTTAAAAGGTTTATCAGGACCGTAATCCTGTCCTAATAATAAAGGAATGCCGGATGAAGTATCAATTACACGTAAAAACCAACGTATGTCGGAAGCAATTTTTACATATTTGCCATCCTTGAATTCCAGAACAAAGGAGTCCAGCAATGCATCGTTTAGGGATGTTACAATTATCTCAGGAATACCGTTTCTATTGATATCGGCAACATCTACAGCGATATAATTATCATAAGAATTCCCTTTTATTTTTTGTAATAATCTCAGTTCTTTTTCCACTTTTTGATATATGTAGACAGTGTTTTTATCGATGGCGACAATTTCATTTAAACCGTCGTTATTCACGTCTCCTACAGCCATTCCCTTGAATTCGGTAGGAATTGTTTGGCTCATCCAAAAATCTTTGCGATTAAGAGGTTCGGGAGCGTTGATAAATTCAGAATTAATCACGGATGTTAACGTTCCTTTTTTACCACCAGATCTCATTTTAGCAATTATTTGAGATTCGCGGGACAACCCCGACGGTACTTGGGGGATAGCGGCAGGGACGGGTGCGGCAACAAGCGGTGCGCTTGATTGCGGTGTCGTGCCGAGAATATGTTGGACAATTTTTTGGGAAAAATCATTAATTTTAGGAATTACTTCATCAAGACTTTGTGATTGAGCGAAAATGCCGATATCAGATTTGGAGTTGACAATATCAACCAGTTTTCCGTCAATACTGATACTATTGCCAATCTTAGTAATACTTCCCCAAACCACATAATCAGAATTTAATTTTTTGCCGAGATTATACACATCGGCTGTAGTTATCACTTTTATTTCAGATTTCTTAAGCTCTTCCAAGACAACGTTTTTATCGGTGACGTTGATTTTATCAGGAACGGAAATACGTGAGGAGAGCATTTCTTCTATTCCTTGTTTTATATAATCGATATTTTCCGAGCTATTTAGTGTAAAAGGCAAAACGGTTACTGTGTATTTATCCTTCGCCCAGAGTGAACCGGTAGCCAGCAGAAGAATAACCAAACAAAATATATATTGAAAAGTCTTTCGCATATTTATCTCCTTTTAAATACTATAAACATTTACAGCACGGCGTTTCTAACATTTAAAAAATGATAATTCAAGATTGATTTGAGAAGATAAAATCAATCGGTCAAGCAATTGATGTTATTGCATTATTAGTTTAAGCATTTAGCGGGATGACGTAAAACATAACGGCGCAGAAATGACAAACGCTGCCGGTAAGGACAAATAAATGCCAAATTGCGTGATTAAATGGAAGTTTCTCCCATGCATAAAAAATAGTTCCCAGCGTATAGGCAAGTCCACCACAGACAAGCAAGGCAAGACCACCTCCGGGCAACGCCTGAAAAAGAGGTTTAATGGCAAATATAACAAGCCAACCCATCAAAATATACGCAATAGTAGATATAATCTTATAGCGATGGACGAAAAATATTTTGAATAAAACCCCGATTACAGTTAAAGACCAAACTAAAGCAAACATGCTCCAGCCCACAACACCGCGTATAGTTACAAGCAGAAAAGGAGTATAAGTTCCGGCAATCAAAACATAAATGCAGGAATGGTCCAATATCTTGAATACATGTTTTAAAGTTGGTTTTTGAAAACTATGATAAAGAGTTGAAGTTGTGTAGAGCAGAACAAGAGTAAAACCAAAAATTGTACAACTTATAACGTGACTCAAATCCCCATACATTCTGGAGAAAACTATCAGAAGAACCAATCCGGCAATGCTGATTAAAGCTCCAATCCCATGAGTTATGCTATTGAATATTTCTTCTAAAGAACTGTATTGTTCTATGGTTTGTGATTCAGACATAAATTTTGCTTCCTCAATCCAGTAAAAATAGTAGGTCTTCGGTTCTAATTTGTCAATCTCTATAAAAGTAATCCTATATTAATTCTTGACTGATTGATAGAAGTCGTAATAATAATCCTTATTGGACGGCAAAATGAAGCCGCTCATGTACAAGATAAAATAATTAGAGGAGAAAAACGTGATACCGAGATATTCCCGCGAGATAATGACAAAGATTTGGAGCCCGGAGAACAGATATCAAAAATGGCTGGATGTGGAAATATTAGCTTGTGAGGCAATGGCCAAGCTTGGCAAAATACCTAAAAGCGCCCTGAAGAATATTAAAGAAAAGGTTTCTATAAAAGTTGATCGTATTGATGAAATCGAAAAGACTACCAAGCATGACGTAATTGCTTTTTTAACTTCCCTGACGGAAAAAGTCGGTGAAGACGGACGTTTTATTCATATGGGTTTGACTTCTTCCGACGTGTTGGATACCGCGCTCGCAGTTCAATTAAAAGAATCGGCTGAAATATTACTGGAAGATATTGATAGGCTATTGATAGTTTTAAAGAGGAGAGCTTTCGAAAATAAGAATACTTTAATGATTGGCAGGTCACATGGAATTCATGCGGAGCCGATCACTTTTGGCCTGAAGATGGCCTTATGGTATCAGGAAATGCAGAGAAATTGCCAGCGTCTAGTGCGAGCCAAAGAATCTGTAAGTTTCGGCAAAATATCCGGCGCTGTCGGCACATTTTCTTTTATCGATCCTTTTGTGGAGGAATACGTTTGCAGTAAGCTCGGTTTGAAGCCTGCGCCTGTGTCTTCCCAGATTGTTCAGCGTGACCGTCACGCGGAATTCTTTACAACACTCGCGATTATTGCCTCTTCACTGGATAAATTTGCGCAGGAGATAAGGCTTTTGCAAAGGACAGAGGTTAGAGAAGCTGAAGAATATTTTTCTCCTGGACAGAAAGGTTCTTCGGCAATGCCGCATAAACGTAATCCAATCCTTTCGGAAAATCTCTCCGGATTGGCCAGGCTGGTACGCTCCTATGCGGTTGCCGCTCTTGAAGATATTGCCCTGTGGCATGAGCGGGATATCAGCCATTCTTCCGTGGAGAGAGTCATCGGACCGGATGCTACCATTGTTCTTGATTTTATGTTGTACAGGTTTACGAATATGATGGATAAGCTTTTAATCTATCCGGAAAAAATGATTTATAATCTGAACATGACCCACGGTGTAATTTTTTCTCAAATGGTGTTGTTGGCGCTCATTGAAAAGGGCACAACCAGAGAAGACGCCTATGCCATTGTGCAGAATAACGCGATGAAATCCTGGCAGGAAGGTTTGGAATTCAGAGATTTGCTGGAAAATGATTCCACCGTCACTAAGTATCTGAAGAAAAAAGAATTGGCGGCAATTTTTAATGTAAAGAATTTCTTGAAGAATTTAGATTTTATTTTTAATCGTGTATTCGAAGATAAAAAATGATTCTATAAATTTATTCTTTGACAATGATAGTGTCTTTTTTGAATTCATCGCGTGTGTCGGGATAATCTATATTGTAGTGTAAACCACGGCTTTCTTTCCTTAAAGTAGCGCTCCGGACGATCAGTTTGGCAACGGTTGTAATATTGCGCAGCTCTACAAGATCTTTTGTGACTTTGAAGTTCCAATAATATTCATCAATTTCTTTCTGGATAAGATCAATTCGGCGGGCAGCTCTTTCCAATCTTTTGTCCGATCGGACAATTCCCACATAATTCCACATGCATCTTCTTATTTCATCCCAGTTGTGCGTGACGACTACACTATCGTCGCTTTCCGTGGTTCCGCTGGGATCCCATGGTGCAATAAAGGCATCACTGTGTTTTATTTTATTAATGTTGCGGGAAATTTCCATATAGACGCGATGCGAGTAGACAACCGCTTCCAGTAAAGAGTTGCTGGCCAGACGGTTAGCTCCATGCAATCCGGTGCAAGATACTTCCCCACAGGCAAAAAGATTGGCAATGGATGTCTTGCCGTAATGGTCAACGGCAACGCCGCCGCAGATATAATGAGCCGCTGGTGCGACGGGAATGGGTTGTGATGTAATGTCTATTCCGTATTCCAGACATTTATTATAAATATTGGGAAAACGATTGATCAGAAAATCGCGATCGCGGTGCGTGATATCCAACAGAACATATTCATCTCCTGATTGTTTGATTTCCGTATCGATTGCTTTGGCGACAATATCACGGGGAGCGAGGCTGTTCATGGGGTGATATTTTTCCATGAATGTCGAGCCGTTCTTTAATCTGAGAATTCCTCCTTCGCCGCGCACGGCTTCGCTGATCAGAAAAGCTTTGGCAGCCGGATGATAAAGACAAGTAGGATGGAACTGGATGAATTCCATGTTTGCAATTTGCGCGCCCGCGCGGTACGCCATGGCCAGGCCATCTCCCGTCGCAATATCCGGATTTGTTGTAATGAGATAAACCTTTCCCGCTCCTCCTGTGCATAAAATTGTATATTTCGCGCGATAAGTATGAATTTCACTTTTATTTATATCCAGGACATAAGCTCCCAGACAATGCCCGATTTTGTCGGAACCTTCTCTTTTTATGATCAGGTCAATGCCGATGTGGTTTTCATAGATGCTGACATTTTTTAAATGAGAGACTTTTTCATTCAGCGCCCGCTCGATTTCGTGGCCGGTGAGGTCTTTGGCGTGTAAAACCCGCCGGCGATTGTGGCCTCCTTCACGGCCAAGATCGTAAAGGTTGGGGTTTGTTTCCGATTTTGTAAAATTTACACCCCAGTCGATCAGTTCTTTAATTCTGGGAGGGGCTTCTTTGACGATGAATTCGACTACATCTTCCCTACAAAGACCGGCGCCGCAAATTAAGGTATCCTGAATATGTTCATCAAAACTATCTGTTTGATCGGTAACAGCGGCGATTCCGCCTTGAGCATAATTGGTATTTGATTCGGATTTTTCTTTTTTTGTTACGATAGCGACACTACCGAGAGTCGAAGCTTTAATTGCCAGACTTAAGCCCGCAATGCCGCTGCCCAAAATTAAAAAATCTGTTTTAAATTCCATCACGTTTTCCAAGCAAATGATCGATGACAAAAGTTTGTTTACAAATCGTCATTGCTTTTATATATAGATTTATATTTTTTAGCAAAGAGAAAAATGAAAGCGGGATTTATAATGTTAGTTCTTGGAATCGAATCATCGTGTGATGAAACAGCGGCAGCGGTAATCAGCAATGGGAAAATGTGTTCCAATGTTATTGCTTCACAAATAACGGTTCATTCTCAATACGGCGGGGTTGTGCCGGAAATTGCCTCGCGCAAACATATTGAGGCTATCAATCTTGTCATAAAACAAGCGTTGAATGACGCCAAGGTGACACTCCGGGAAATAGAAGGTATTGCTGTAACTCGTGGTCCCGGCTTGATCGGATCTCTATTAATAGGTTTATCAACGGCCAAGGCTCTTGCTTATGCATTGGATATTCCCTTCGTGGGTGTAAATCATTTGGAAGGGCATATCGCCGCGGCATTTCTCGCTGAAAAAGCGCCGTCATTTCCTTTTATAGCTTTAGTTGTTTCCGGCGGGCATACCAATATTTATCTGGTAAAAAATTATCACAATTTTCAATTGCTTGGTCAGACGCGTGATGATGCCGCCGGAGAAGCATTCGATAAAGGGGCGAAACTTCTGAATCTTGGTTATCCGGGTGGTGTGGTGATTGATAAAATGTCAAAAAATGGCAACCCGCAAGCATTAGTTTTTCCCCGGGCGATGAAAGACTCGCCTGACTTCAGCTTCAGCGGTTTGAAAACTTCCTTGCTGGTAATGTTGAAAAAACGCGGCTGCGATTTTCCGGAAAGCCAACTGCCTGATGTAGCAGCCAGCTATCAGGAAGCGATAGTAGATGTGCTGGTAGAAAAAACGATAAAAGCGGCAGAAGATAACGGTATCAGCCGGGTAGTTGTCTGTGGCGGAGTGGCGGCCAATAGCAGGCTGCGCGAGAAGTTCGCGGCGGCAACAGCCGCCCGAAATATGGAATTGTTTATTCCGCCGGTCATATTATGTACGGATAATGCGGCAATGATTGCGGCAATCGGCGAAATTATGCTGAAAAACGGCCGGAGAGATTCGCTGGATTTAAATGCCGTTTCCCGCTGGCCTATAGCTTAGACTTAATCCCGCGACTTGGAATTTCCCTGCCCCAGCAGGAAGAGGAACGCGCTGTAACTCGCGGGATAATTCGACCGATAAGCTTCAGTGCACTTTGTTTCNNCATTATTATAGGGAGCCTCCGGATCTTGCCGGAGGGGGCTTCACTCTTACAAATTATTTTTTCTACACGGAAATTACCATGAGTTCACCTAAGGAAATAATCCGTCAATACGCTATTAAACCGCGCAAAAGACTGGGACAATCATTTCTGATGGAGCAAAACGTCATCAGAAATATTTCCGCAATAGCGCAGGTGACAAAAAATGATATTATTGTGGAAATCGGAGCGGGAATTGGTGTCTTGACAGAAGAGTTAGCGCAAAATGCCGCAAAACTTATTGCCGTTGAAATGGATGATAAATTAGTTGAAGTATTGAAAGATAAGTTATTGAAATATAATAATGTGCAAATATATTCCGGTGATATTTTGAAGTTTGATTTCGGAGCAATTGACAGGGACGGACAGCAGAAAATTAAAGTTATCGGCAATGTTCCATATAATATTTCTTCTCCGGTATTGTTTCATTTATTATCTTTCCGTAAGATTATAGATTCCTTTATCTTAATGCTGCAAAAAGAAGTGATTCAGCGGCTGGTAGCTTTCCCGGGTGGTAAGGACTATGGAGTGCCTTCCGTTATTTTACAGATGTTCGCTGCGGTAGAAAAAGTTTTAGATGTTCCAGCCGGTTGTTTTTATCCCCGTCCTAAAGTAGAATCATCAGTAATGAAAGGATTTTTTCTGGAAAGGCCTTTAGTGGAACTTGCGGATGAAGATTTCTTTATTAGATTGGTCAGAGATGCTTTTGCCCAACGCCGAAAAATGCTGATTAACAATTTGAAAAAATCAAAGTTGTCGGAAGGATTTTCTGATATTGACTTAAAAGAAGCGCTGGACGCAGCCGGAATCGATGGTCAACGCAGAGGCGAGACTCTTTCCGTCGAAGAATTTGGACAGCTGAGTAATATTTTGTTCCGTCAATAACAAATTCATCCGCACTTAATCTTAAAAATCAGTTGACTAACAAGAGTCGAAATATTAATGCTCTTCTCATATTAATCGATTGGATGAAAATGAAAAATAAATACTTGTATATTCAAACATTTGGTTGTCAAATGAATGTTCATGATTCGGAACAGATGGCGGCTTTGCTAACCGATAGCGGTTATAAATTGACCGGCAATATCAAGCTGGCTGATTTAATCCTGCTCAACACGTGTTCCATAAGGGAGAAAGCGGAGCACAAAGTCTACAGTAAACTGGGAAGGATCAGCAAACTAAAAGAACAAAATCCGGAATTGATTATTGGTGTGGGCGGTTGTCTGGCGCAGCATCTGGGAACAAAGTTTCATAAAAAAGTTGGATATCTGGACTTTGTTTTCGGCACGCACAACATTCATCGGTTGCCTCAACTAGTTGCTGCTATCAGGAAGAAAAGGAAAAAGATTACCGAGGTTGATTTTCATAAGTCACTAAATTCCATCGGTGTTTTTGCTCCGCCGCAAAGTGGCGCAATCAGCGCTTTTGTCACGATCATGCAGGGATGCAATAATTTCTGCGCATACTGCGTGGTTCCTTATCTGCGCGGTCCGGAGATGAGCAGGCCGCCTGATGATATAATTGAGGAGATAAAAAAACTTACTGATTATGGTATCAAAGAAGTTACTCTTTTGGGACAAAATGTTAATTCCTATGGCAAAACGCTGGCTAATGGATTGAATTTCGCGGTTTTGATTAAAAAAATCGGCAAAATTTCCGGAATCCAGCGAATCAGATTTACTACATCACATCCGCGTGACCTCTCTGACGAATTGATAAACTGCTTTGCCGAAGAAGAAAAATTATGCGAGCATATCCATCTTCCGGTGCAATCAGGATCAAACCGGATATTGGCATTAATGAACAGGGGCTATACAGTTGAAGAATACATGAAAAAAGTTAATCATTTACGTGAATTGAATTCGCAGATGAGTATTACCTCGGACATTATCGTTGGATTTCCGGGTGAAACACAAAATGATTATCAAGAAACCATTGACATGATGGAAAAAATCAGGTTTGATTCTGTTTTTTCATTTAAGTATTCTGAAAGAAAAGGGACTGCGGCGCAAAAGTTAGAGGGAAAAGTTGAGGAATGTGAAAAGTTGAGGCGGCTCGAACAACTTCAGATGCTGCAGGATCAACATACGCTGGAAAAGAACACAGCTTTGGAAAATAGCAAACAGGAATTATTAGTCGAAGGGAAAAGCAAAAATTCTGAAAATGATTTAATGGGACGAACCAGCTCCTGGAGAATTGTTAATTTTAAAGGTGAATTGGAATTGATCGGCAAACTGGTGGATGTGAAAATATCAAAAGCTTATTTACATTCGTTAAGAGGAAAATTGATTAAGGAGGTTGGTAATGTTAATTGAAATGAAGGTTTCGGGATTGACCATTGATCCTATTACCAATACGCCNNATGACCCATGATTTGTTTAACGAATTATTGAAATCTTTAAACGTGACGGTAAATAGAATTGAGATTGCGGATATTCGCAGCAATACTTTTTTTGCTAATATTTATTTAAGCAGGGAAGGGCAGAATTTTACGATTGATGCGCGTCCCAGTGATGCTATTGCTATAGCGCTACGTGCACATGCGCCAATATTTGTCGATGAAGAGGTCATTGAAAAATCGCGTAATGTTGATTTTGGGATTAAACTCAGTGATCTGGATAAATTAAAAGATGATAAAATTAAAGAATTTCTGGAAAATCTTTCGGCGGAAGATTTCGGCAAGTATAAGATGTAATAGCAAGTTGCTTTCAAAAATTAAGATATGAATTGTTGAAAGCTTACTTGGTATTATACTAGGCCAATCAACTTCTTAATGTCTGATAACTAGCTGGTATAAATATTATGGGAAACATAATTCAAGATTTTCAAATTTATTTGGAAGTGGAAAGAAATGTTTCTGCTCATACGCGAGTAGCTTATATTGCCGATATTCAGAAATTCGCCCGCTTCCTGCATAATAACAATTTTATAAAAAGCCAGGATGAAATAATTAACGCGGAGCCGGAAAATATTCGGGAATATTTGAGGTGCCTATACCGCCAAAAGGTAAAAAAAGTTACGGTTAACCGCAAGGTATCGTCACTGAGAGCTTTTTATAAATATGTATTGCGTACCGGTAGAATTAAAAATAATCCGGCAGAAATGATCCAAACATTGAAAACAGAAAAATACATACCTACTTTTCTTTCTGTTGATGAGATGTTTGAGCTTCTGAAAGCGCAAGGTGAGAATTCAGTTTTGGATTTGCGTAATCGTGCTATGTTGGAAATATTTTATTCTTCAGGATTGCGCCTCAGTGAATTAGCTGGATTGGATTTAATTGATCTTGATTTTAATCAAAAACTAGTTAAGGTGAGGGGTAAAGGCAAAAAAGAAAGGATCGTTCCCGTTGGCGGGCCAGCCTTAAAAGTTGTTCAGGAATATTTAGAAAAGATCGGAGAAATAAGAAAAGATACAGATGGTGATATTTTTAAAAAACCATTATTCTTAAACGTTCGGGGTGAGAGAATAACGACAAGAAGTATTGCCCGGATAGTTAATGAAATAACCAGCAAAAGCGGTATTGGACGGAAGATCAGCCCGCATGCTCTGAGACACAGTTTTGCCACGCATCTCTTAAACGCCGGCGCTGATTTGCGTTCGATTCAGGAATTACTGGGGCATGAGAGCCTTTCTACGACGCAAAAATATACAGCAGTAAATATTAATCGCATGATGGAAATTTACGATAAAGCACACCCGCGATCAAAAAAGGGTTAATAATTTAGAAATGCTAGGTTTTATTTGAGGAGAAAAAATGACCATAAGGGGTACCACAATATTAGCAGTCAAGCATAATGGCAAGGTAACCGTAGCCGGTGATGGTCAGGTTACGTTGGATACGACGATATTGAAACACGGCGCCCGAAAGGTTCGCCGCCTTTATAATGATGAAGTTATAGTAGGTTTTGCCGGTGCTACAGCGGACGCATTTACTTTATTCGACCGGTTTGATCAAAAGTTGGAGCAATACAACGGCAATTTACTGCGAGCGGCAGTGGAATTAACGAAAGATTGGCGGACAGACCGCGTTTTAAGACATTTAGAAGCGTTGATGATTGCCGTAAACAAAGATAAGTCGCTGATTATTTCCGGTAATGGAGATGTCATTGAAGCTGATGACGATGTTATGGCCATCGGATCCGGCGGACCTTTTGCGCAGGCGGCGGCTCGCGCGCTGGTGCGTCACAGCAATCTGTCCTCATCAGAAATTGCTAAAGAGGCCATGAAAATCGCGGCGGAAATTTGTATTTATACCAATGACCATGTAACACTGGAAGAAATAGATGTTGATATGGAAACAAAGGAAAGAAAAAACAGTAAAGATAAGGGGAAAAAGTAAAGTATGTCTAATAATGGGTTAACACCCCGCGAGATAGTGGAAAAATTAGATCGGCACATAATCGGTCAGGCTGATGCGAAAAGGGCTGTAGCCATTGCGCTGCGCAACAGATGGCGCAGACAAAACGTGCCGCAGGATTTGGCTGATGAGATTTCGCCTAAAAATATTATCATGATCGGTCCTACCGGTGTAGGTAAAACAGAAATTGCCCGACGCTTAGCCAAGTTGGATAATTCTCCTTTTTTAAAA
>PLMV01000143.1 GCA_003141615.1 Syntrophaceae bacterium | reverse complement strand
TGACTGGAATAAATAAGGAAGAACTTAGTATTTCTTGCTTAGACAAACCTCATGCTACTTTTCACGCTGGATTCTTTGGATAGCAATATCCAAGTCAATTGCAATGAAACCCGCGATCTTCTTTTCAATGGCGATGACCTGACTTTCGTTTTGCTGTATCCGGTTCTTTATCTCTTCCGTGGTGCCATAGCGTTGAATGAGATCTTGCACTCTTTCCGCTAGGCTTACAATCCTGTCGTGCATCACCCTTTTATCGGCATAGTTTATTATCTCGCGTTCCTCCAAACGTCCTTTTGGATCGAAATCTAAAAGGATAACATGCTGCTTCACAATCTCACCGATGCGCGCGAACCCTAACTCTAGCAAAAGCTCTCCACCGGATTGGTCATGCGGTTCTCTTGTTTTCAGGGATATCGTCTTGGTTATGTCATGAAGTAGTGCCGCTGCCATAACCAGATCCCTGTTTATGGACACCCCGTTTTTGAGGTTATCTGTTATCGCTAAGGAGACGCGCATTACTTGCTGGGAATGGGCGACGATGTTTGGCAGCATTGAATATTTGGCCATTAGTTCATCGCATTCTTCTCGCGAAGGTATTCTATCTCGAACGCAAAAGGGGTCAGATATATTTTCCATCCAATTACCAATAACAAAGTCCAAATCAACCGCCATTAATCTCCGTGGAATCAGCGATTACCATTTTAAATATTTTATACATTAATAAATTTGACAAAGCAACATTTCAGGAATTAGGATTTATAATTTATCTTTACACCTGCTGTCAAGATAACATCGTCCTATGGCACATCAGCACAGGAATAAACTCCAACTGTTAGTTCCCTTCACTTTATTCTTTTCTTTCCTGCTCAATAAATTTCAGTGTATTGTCGAAGCTGAGCATACCCAAAAAAGAAACATAGTTTTTATATTTTTCTTTCAGGACAGCTTGTTTTTCTTTATTACTAATCGAATCACCTATCGAAACAAAATAGTCCTCCATCACAACAAGCGCATTTTGATCGGCAACAGGCCTGTGACCGGGAACTAATGTCTTTATCTGGTATTTTTTTGATAGCGACTCCAGAGCGTTGATCCATAAAGCGACATTAGCTCCGCTTTTGGCAATCAGTCCCGGATGCATATTATTAAAAACCAAATCGCCTGTTACCAGGAGTTTACGGTTATCAAAATAGACTACCACGTCATTGAAGGTATGCGCTCTGCCTACATTATAGATATGCACGGTTTCGCTACCGATCTTCAGCACTTTTTCTTCACCGGGTTTTATAGTGATATCCGGATACCTGCTGGCTTTGCTTGCGTCATCAGCCCACTGCTTTTTTGTGTATTCACCGGCTATGATCTTTGCCTGCGGGTAAAGAGCGTTGCCACCTGTGTGATCGACATGGTCATGAGTATTAATGATGGTAATGTCTTTGGCTTTGATTTTCTCTTTGAGAATTTTTGCAGCGCCTTTCATTTTGGTATCAACAACCAGCGCGGCAGAACTATCTTCGGAGGTAAACACAACAGAATTGCCGCCTCCGCCCAGATAAATTGTTAATTGTGGATCATATTGGATTGTCTCAACCTTCATGAAATGCTGGTAGAATTGCCAGACGTAAATGCCGCCTGCGACAATGACAACTACAATCAACAACCCAACTATTTGCAGAACTTTTTTCATATTCCCTCCTTAAAAACTTATCAGTTTATGTCGTTTCTAAAAATATTATTGGCAGAAACTGTGCCGGTCTATTTTGATGTATACTAAAGATTACGAAAATTTGTGTCAAGACAAAAACTTGCCAGAGAAATGAATTAAATAATTCTATGAAAATCGTGCGAAACAACTTAATAATTCTTCATAGTGGAGCCCCCTCCGGCAGGAGCCGGAGGCTCCCTGTAATAACGCGACCTCCCGCGAGTTACGGCGCATTCCTCCCTCGGCTGGAGCCTGGGGATTCCAAGCCTCGCGGGATTGATAAATAGATATGATGTATGCAGAATCGGCATAACTTAAGAAAAAATTATCTGATTTGGAAAATGATGTCATCTGTTGATTTCCTGAAGAAATGTTGCATCTACTGGAAGACTTGAGAAATCCATTTTTCAGGAAGAAGTTATTAATAGCGGGCAACGGCGAGAATGGTCACAACGTAAGCTCGTCTTGCTTAGGGTGTAGTTTTTTTTAGCCCTCTCATCTTACTAAGGAGGCTGCTGTAGTGAATATTCTTTTTAATTACCCGTCATCTTATACTCTCTGACGTTTAAACCGAAGCTACAAATTGTTGCCGATTACTTAAATGAAACTCCCCGCCGCAAGCAGCGGGGTATCTCCGAGAGGTATCGTATCATTCTATTCGCCACAAGCGGCGGGGAATTAGACCCGGAGAGATTAAAGCGCCACGCTTCTTGAGCTCGGCCCGAAGTATTGACCGATGGCAACACTGCTCATCGTTACAATAGCAACCAACGGAAAAGTTTGTGTTGTGCGACAATGCAGCTAAGGCATCCAGTAAGTGCGATTTATCAGGTTGCCTTAGTTCCGCCCTGAAGCTTCGCTCAAAGTTGCGCCAACCTGTACCATCCTCGCCAATCGATGTTTTGCGCATCAACGCGGCACTCGGCGACAGGTTTGGAAGCCAGATATCAAACCAATCTTGCTTTGCATACTGCGTCTTCCGCACACCACGCGGTGGTCGTCGTACAGTACCGAGGCGAATGCCCTCTCCATGGCGCCTTGCACTTCCTAGTTGTACTATTCTTAACGACATTCCGAAGCCTCCCTTCTCAGTTGTCCGTTTATTGAAACTAGAGACAGCGCCCTTTGTTTATCCCACGTCCCTGCAGGTTGTACCGGCGGGATAGTTCCACTTGCGCTTCGCGCCTGGGATATCCCTATTGTGTTCATTATCCCGCGTCGCCTCGCCACCATTACCGTTATGTCTGTTTGATTCCGAATTATTAAGCAGCTCCCTCAATTCATCATTGTCTTTGTTAACCTTTGTCAGCTCAATTTTTAATTGCTTTTCCCGATCTATGAGTTCCCTGATTTTTGCCACCGTCAATGCCGTGGTCAGGAAGGTTAACCAACGTATCCACATCTCCCAGTAGATTAGATAGGCTTTCGAATACGGATGGTGCGAATAGTAATCAGACAGATACCAGCAGGCCGCCGACATGCATGCCATGCGCAATCCGGCATTCCTGCCGTTTAACCAGGCTGAGATGGAAACTGGAATAAAGTAGAAAATGAAAAACCCGAATTCATACCCTGTAATGAAGTCTAGCCAGCCGATTACAATCAAGGTTGTGAAACTCATTATGCTGATGATGAGATGCCGTTTTCCGTTCATAAAGATCCGCTTAATCCATTATTTTTGATAAGAATTTCCTTTTTTGTGGGGGAAAGTATAAGAAACGCGGTCCTGTATGTCAATTTAATATTGACCACGAAATGTGAGGTGCGGCCATGACTGTCCGTGCAACTGGTTATCCGCTGCGCTTTCGGAATTGTAGTTTCAGCAATAAATCTGTCCCCCTTTTCTCATCAATCAGGAAGCTTAAAAGTTTTTTCAACTTCAAGGATTTCCTTTCTTTTCCTGTCAGCGCTCCAGCCCAGCTCATTTGCCGCGATATCGGCGACCTTCTCCAGAACTGTTTCACCGGGATTGCCCAGTGTCCCAATGCCTGTTCTCCTGAAAAGAATGTCTTTTAATGTGACTGCCATTTCATTTTTAATTGCATATACTACCTCGGCTAGAATCTCGCCGTCATCGTTTATGGTTTCTGCCAGCCTTTTATCCTGTCGCGCAAGCTTCAGGACATTGTCATACTCCGTACCATAATTTCTGCCGAGGTATTCGACGGTCGTATTTTTAAAATCGCCATTTTCTTTTTTTATAAAATCAATAAATTTTTCAATGTCCTCTATCTCGCAGCCGATAAGCCGTTGTTTATGAGTCTTACACCTGCCGAGTTTTTTCCCTAGTCTTTTTTCCACGGTTTTTAAAACATTCTGCGCAAGATTGCGGCTGGTGGTATACTTGCCGCCCTCGACTGTTATAAGGCCGGTGAGTCCTTCGTCCGAATGGTCATAAATCTCGTATTTACGGGTAGTGGTGTGCACATCCTCTTTCTGTGCATCGAGCAGCGGGCGCAGGCCACCGTATATAAACAGCACGTCATGGTATTGGATGGGATTATTGTTGCCGAAATCCATGTTCACCGTATCCAGCAACTCCTGAATGCTTTGCTTAGTCACGTGATATTCATCCGGAGTTCCGGGATACTCCTTGTCTGTAGTTCCAATTAATGAATGCCCGCGCCAGGGGATCAGGAAAAAGTGGCCTGTCTTGGTCATGGTGCCAACGGCCTGGTTATTGATGAGATTCCTCACAATCAGGTGGATCCCTTCGGAGCGGCGGATCTTATCATGCGAATCACCCTTTTTTGCCAACTTGAGGACTATGTCCGCCCAGGGTCCGGTGCAATTGATGGTAAGTTTTCCTTTGATGGTGTGCGATCTGTTGTTCATAAGATCCCGCACCACGATGCCGGAAACTTCATTCCCCTCAGTAATGAAAAAATCTTCCACCTTGGTATAGTTGGAAACCTTGGCTCCATAATGAATGGCTGATTTTAAAAATGCAAGCGTCAACCGCTCGGGAAAAATACTGAGGCTATCATAATATATCATGGCTCCCTTCAAGCCCTCGCGCTTTGCATTAGGCACCTTCTCGATAACTTCTTCTCTGGACAGAGGATAGTGATTGGGGATTTTTTTGCTTTTGTCCCATGTAAATTTTTTATCGAACGCGAGCAGATCGTAAACGAAAAGACCTATCTTCATGACAAATGTCGGATTGACGAACATGAATGGAATGGGATAGACATAGTTAGGGGCTATATTCCCCAGAATCCTGCGTTCACTGAGAGACTCGCGCACAAGTCCGACTTCGAAGGTTTTCAGGTATCGCAAGCCGCCATGGATTACTTTGGAAGTTGCGGCGGATGTCGCCCCGCCAAAATCGCTTTTTTCCACAAGCGCAACGCTCAGTCCCCTGCTCGCGGCATCATAGGCAACAGCGGCGCCGGTAATACCGCCTCCGATCACGAGAATATCGAATGATTC
>PLMV01000091.1 GCA_003141615.1 Syntrophaceae bacterium | reverse complement strand
GAAAAATCTTTCCGTAAAAGCGGCTCGCCGCCAGTGATTAGACACCACATAGCACCCATCCTTGCCGCTTCGCGGGCGATGGCCATAATTTCCTCAACCGTAAGCTCTCTGGCCTGCTCCTCCTGGTCTCCTGCCGGTAGATTTATATAGCAGTGGGCGCAGTTCATGTTGCAACGGGCCGTGATTTCGATATCGAAAGAGAGGGGCATCCGTTTGGCTATTATCTTTTCCCAGAGAGGAAATTGCTGNNCTCAATATTTTTCTCATCACTCTTCGTCGCCGTCCTGTTTTTACCTCTTCTTCAGCAAGCAATGGTTCAAGGGTGGGCAGGATGATATGGTCAAACCCTAGCTTGCGATAAAGACGAAAAGCTTTTTTGTTGTCTTCAAAAACAACAAGAAAAATCTCTCCAGCGTCTTTCTCTTTTGCCTTATCCATTACATATATTGTGAGTTTTTCACCTACACCTGCGCCACGATAGCGAGTCCTAACATGAAGGGAGAAGAGCCAGTGTCCACTCCACGGGGAATGTTTTTCCGGATTATAGACATTCTGCGTAAAGCCAATAACTTTCCCCTTCCTTTTAGCAACCCAGTTCGTCACATTCGGATCTGGACTTTGCCTGCAGTAAGGAACATAAGAGTTAAAAAGGTTATGAACCGCTTCCATGTCATCTTCATCCGCCATAGAAATTACTGTCTGAGGCGCAAGCCGTTTGCCAAGCCAGCGGTAAAAAGAAAGTGATTGAATATTTTGCAAGACAAAACCTGCCGCACGCCGCGGCCAAATCAAGAACTGCTTCAGACGCAAAAGCGCGCTGCCGTGATTAAGAATCGCAATGAGTTTTCCGGTTTTTCCGATTCCCAGATACGCTTCTTTTCCTTGGCGTTCAACGCGGCAAACACGGCCGATAATTTTTTCGGTTTCAACTACACCGTCCGGAGCAGAGCAATTATCTCCCTTGATAAGCCAGCCGTCGCCCGTTCGTCCAATAATGCGATGGATGGCAAGCCTACCGGAATCGGGTTGTGTGAAGGCGACAACATCTCCCAACGACGGTTGTATGTCTTTGATCGGCGAAATCGTTAAGATATCCTTATCGCGAATGAAAGGCTGCATGCTAAATCCCCGCGCCGTAGTGCGTAAAGGAGCGCCTCGATCCGCCATGGCAAGAACCAACTCAAGTTGTCCCAAGTTAGAAAGGCTCAACACTCCACCTTGAAAAACGTATTGTGAATTCGAAATCTCTGATGATAAAATATTTTTAGAGTAATTCATCTCATTCGGCATTTAACTTTCTTCCAGTGTTTGAGAAATCAATCCCGCGATTTGGAATCTCCCGGATCCAACTGGGAGATAAATGCGCCGTACATCGCGGGATATTGCTTTATCCTCTGCTTTGCGGGATAATTCGACTTTCAAGCTTCAGTGCACTTTATTTCTGAAGCTTGGGTCTCATGATCAGCGAGTCTCATTAAATTCACGCTTGCACTCATGGACTATTCGTGATTACTTTAAATGTGTACAAAATGGAGAAATAAAAATGTTCAAAAAACTGCGCAACATAGCTAAAACCAGATTTGCCGGAGTTATTATTCACTGGATAATACGGTTATATTGCGCGACTTTTCGTCTTAAAGTAGAAAATGAAGCCCAATGGCTCGATTATTTGGAAAAAGGCGGAAGGGTTCTTCTTTGCGGCTGGCATCAGCAGTTTTTTGCCGGGATTCGCTTTTTTAAAAAGTACAGAAAATATAAGCCCGCTTTAATGTCTTCTAAAAGTCTGGATGGGCAAATTGCCGCCGGTGTTGCTCAGCGGGCCGGGTGTTATACCGTCTGGGGTTCTTCTTCCAACAGCGCCAGCGCTGCCCTTAAAGAAATGATCCATAGGTTAAAGGACTACCGGTTTGCATTGCATATTCTTGATGGGCCGCGAGGTCCGGCGGGAGTGGTAAAGGCCGGCGCAATTGCTATTGCTCACGGCGCAGGCGCTGTGATTGTTCCCGGAGTTATAATTGCTGATCGAGCCTGGTATTTACACAGTTGGGATAGGTTTATGATTCCTAAACCTTTCGCCCGAGTTACTATAAAATTTTTTCCAAAAATTGAATTACCATCGGTAATGGATAAAGCCGAGCATGAAAATCAGAGAAAAAAACTGGAGGTTATAATGCAACCGTATCTCCAGCCTTAAAATTTTATTTGTGTTCCAGCCATTTGGTCAACAGCTTAGTTTCTTTTCCTTCCCATTGAGGCGAATAACGGATTTGTAAAAAAGATTCGTAAAGGCTGTCTATTGTTTTTACCGCGTTTTCAATAAGGTAAATCCGCTCCAGAAGGCTTCCCGAAGGGTCTTCCTGGGTTTCCTGCCAATCTGTTTGGGGCAGTTTCAGAGATTGAAAATGAAAAGAATCAGCTTTAAATGTAAATTCCCATTCGTTTTGATTATGGATTAGCTTGATTCCCGCTTCTTTAACTTTTTTTCCCTGGCGAAGTGCTTCTTTGCCTTCTTTGAGTTCGGCGTGGATACCATGGCAGACAACTCCCTGGGAATATTCGCCCTCGCCGGCCTCCAGAGCAACTCTTTTTAAAAAATGGAGTTCAACTTCTTCTGTGTCAGACGTCTTTATTCTGCCGTTGCGTTCCTCTGATTTAAACCANNATTCTTTTGTTATCAGATTATTTTCCTGCGGTAAAAAACGCCGGAGATTCAACGAAAAAGTTTTTTTGAACAAATCAACAAAATCGTCAGCCACTTTATCGGCAAGCGAAGAAAAATAAATTGTGTTTCTTCCCACAGCCCAGCAAACATCGTAAAAAGAAGGTATGGCATCAAGCTTGGTTAGAAGTTCCAATTTAACCTTGTCTTTAATGCCTGCGGCCATTTGTTTGTTGACCCTGTTTTTGCCGCTTTGGGCAAGAAAACGTCTTTCCTCTTCCATCAGTTTGACTTTCATTAGCTTTGGCGGGATAAGCTTGCGGTCAATACGCAGAGAAAAAATAAGGTAATCGCCCAGCGCGTAATTAGCATTTTCAAAATCAGTATCCAATATATCGGTAAGAGAAACCCAGCCCAGCCGTTTTTCTTCCGTTGATTTGAGCACATCTTTAAAGGAATTGGCTTTAATCCGGCTATTGACGAAATTTAAAAAAGCCTGCGGTAACTGGCCATCCACATGAAAACGCGCGAAAGTAAAACTGCCTTTGAGTAAACCCATAATTAACACCTCGACGGGCCGCACCGTATATTATTAGATCTGAATGTGTCAAGACTTTATGTTGGGGAATTGCACTGAGAAATCAAATAGAAAAAAAGACGGATACTTCACGGCAAATAGTAGCAGGTGCTATACGTAACAAAAAATGATGAGACTTAATTTGATAGTATTTGTAAAGTCACTATTGTTCAGGACGCTATTTGTACTGTTCGAGGAATTTGTACACAGCAGTCTTTAACCAGGCAAAAGATTCCTGTTTGGTTAAAATAAACATATAACCGCTGACGTTTTTTTCGTTAAACTCAAAGACTGTCCTTAAAACAATGGCTAGGTTGTCAGGATCAGAGAGGTTGTCGTACACTACACCGCGAAGACTATTTTCAACGACAACGCGGGGTGGTGAATAAGTCGTAACATCTCCTAAAAGTTCAGCAATTTTTCCTATGCATGCTCCGATCAGAATGTTGCCGATCTCCAGAAATGTTTCTTTTTCCAGCTCATGAGTAGGCTCTGAATCAAAAAATTTATTTTCGCTGTCAAACAGAGAAATCATTCTTTTTCCTGTTCCGGAGGGAAAAACCAAAAAAGCGTTTCCCTTAAATTTACCCCAGAAATTTTGTTCCACAACGGATACTTTATCGTAGTCTTTTATCTCATTGTTAAGGTATGATGGAAGATCAAAGGCTTGCAGCACTTTTATCTGAGGAGGACTGAGGATAACAAAAATATCTATATATTCGGCGAGATCTGAAGCGGCACGACCAAAAGCGATATTCATGATCTCCTGCAGGGTATCAGTTTCTTCTGCTGTAATCATCTCTTTGATGTTATCATTTTTTAACATAATTTATCCACGCTCAGCCAGAGCATCGTCTGCTTCTTTGATGGCCGCTGCTATTGCCTCCTTTGCCGGTGGCTTTTTTAATACCGAAAAAGCGCCCAAATCATGTGCTTTGGCAACCGCCTTGATCTGAACATCAGCAGTAAGAATTATAACTAATGCTTTTTGATCCAACTTCAAAATTTCTTCCAAAGCCTCAAAACCATTCATGACCGGCATAGTTAAATCCAAAAAAGTGAGATCTGGTTTAACCTCCTTATATTTTTCCACGCCCATTTGACCATCATAAGCATCAAACAATTCGTAGTCTTTATCTTTAGGCATACAACTCTTAACGATTTTTACAGATATGGGAGAATCATCAACAATTAATATCTTTTTGATCATATAAACCTCTTTTCAAGAGATATTTTATTAGCTTTACGCTCATGTAATAGTTTATTGGAAAAGCTTAAATTTACTTCACTTATTTTCTTAAAAATATTGCCCCTGTTATCATTTTTCAACTATAACCCGTTTACGTCCCGCATTCTTGGTGGCATAGGGTGCTGTATTCGCCTTTTTCAAAAGCATTTCTGCCGTAGTTGTTTCTTCATTCAAAGTTGATACTCTGAGGCTGATAGTTATGTAAACACTCATGTCCAGACAGAGTTATGCTTGCTGAGAAATTTTCTTCCGGAACCGTTCCGCAATCATGGTTGCCCTTTCTATAGAAGTTTCCGGTAATAAGCAACAGAATTCTTCTCCTCCGTAACGTGCTAAAGTATCCTCTATTCTGATATTCTTTTCAATTATTGCGGCAATTTGTTGTAAAATAAAATCACCACATTGATGGTCCACAAGTATCATTGACTTTTTTGAAATAATCAATGTCGATCATGATCATGCTCAGCGGATGGCGCTGCATCCAGCGGTTCCAGTGGCGAATGCGTAAATCCTTATCCAAAATGACAAGGCCGATATCAACCATGTCAAATACCTGAAAAAAACATTGAATTCTCAGTGCTGTCGTACATGCCTTCTAACTTCTATCATTTATCTTAATATCCAATGTTACAAAAATAACTATGTATTATAATATAGAAGTATTTTGGAGTCAATATCTTTATTTTTGAAAATGATTGGTTATATCGATATGATACGCAACTTATTTTTATCAATCTTAATAAGTTGGCGGTGTATAATAAATAGATTATATTCTAATAAATAGAACAATAATATTGACAAAACTGATTTAAAATATGTAACATAGAGCACATTATAGGTCTATTTCTGATAGTATGGATATTATACAATGCAATTTCTTAACCTGTAGCTTTCGGTAGAATAAATATTTGAAAGATAAAAAAATGAACCTGAATCATTTGGCCATATCGTTGATTGAACTCGATCCTGAAAACCTTTCGGAATTGGATGGGTTTAAAAAAAATCTGGTTCTTTCCAAAGGGCAGGCCAAGGGACATCTTAAAGATGTTTTGGGACAGGCTTGCGCCGAGGTCGAGGCTTGGTCCGGCCAAGGTCCAGAATCGCGCCGGGCGGGGATAGTCCGTTTGGGGGAATTATTGGAGCAGGCCATGGAATTTAGCGAGGGAAATCCCTCCGGCGCAAAACCGGAAAAACCTCAGGCCGTCCCGCAGGAGACGACGGGATCACGGAATTTTACCCTGTCCAAGGATTTTGATTCAGACCTGATGAATGAGTTCATCATAGAGAACATGGAATTAGCTATCATGGCCGAGTCGGCCATTTTGGACTGGGAGAAGGATCCGGACAATCAGGAACTGCTGAACACTATCTTCCGGGGTTTTCACACCATCAAAGGAACATCTGCCTTCCTCAATCTTGACTG
Source organism: Syntrophaceae bacterium (assembly GCA_003141615.1). Lineage (GTDB taxonomy): Bacteria > Desulfobacterota > Syntrophia > Syntrophales > Smithellaceae > Smithella. Next base: position 3,520 of record PLMV01000091.1, on the reverse strand, counting down.
CGTCAAGGATCTGGCCCATCATGTGGAATCAATGCTGGCCCGGGTCAGGGACGGCCAGGATAATTTCACCGCCGACCATGCCGATCTGGCCCTTAAATCACTGGACCTGATCAAGAGCATTATGGAGCGGATGAAATCATCCGGTCCAGGCCGGCAAATAGAACTGCCTTTGGGCCATGAAGAGCTGCATGAAGCATTGAGGAATTTTAGCTCCGGTACCCGAGATCCAAAAGTCAATGATCGGTCAGACGAGCCGGTCATCGAGCGAAGGTTCAAGGAAAGGCGGGTCCTGAAAGACGGAGAAGCTTCGGCCGATCAGTCCTTGGCCGCAAGCCAGGCTCCGGACCAGGTAGTCGAGTCCTCAGTCAGGGTCAAAATCGACCGACTGGACAAGCTGCTGGATACGGTGGGCGAACTGGTGATCGCCCAGACAATGGTGGGACAGGATGAATTGATCGTCAACGGAAAACATCACGAGCTTGGTAAAAAGATATCCCATGCCGATAAAATAGTACGAGAACTACAGGACCTTAGTATGATTCTGCGTATGGTCCCCCTGAAGGGCACTTTCCGGAAAATGGCCCGGCTAGCCCGCGACCTTTCCCAGAAGAACGGTAAAATTGTGAACTTCATCACCGAAGGCGACGAGACAGAGATAGACCGCAACATGGTGGATATGGTGGCCGACCCTCTGGTCCATCTGATCCGGAACGCAGTTGACCACGGCATTGAAACGCCGGAGGAGCGCCGCCGAATCGGGAAATCCGGGGACGGCCGTATTCATCTGACAGCCGGTCATGCCGAAGGCAGCATAATACTAACGGTCTGGGACGACGGCCGGGGACTCAGCCGCCAGAGGATAGTGGACAAAGCGATGGCACGGAGCTTGATAGATTCGGCCGAACGGATGACCGATCAGGATGTTTGGCAGATGATATTCCATCCGGGCTTCTCTACCGCTGAAAAAGTGACCGAGGTCTCGGGCCGGGGAGTAGGCTTGGATGTGGTGCGCCGGGCGGTGGAAGACCTGCGGGGCCGGATAGAAGTTCAAAGCTCGGAAGGTCAGGGTTGCGCCTTCATTATGAGAATGCCACTGACCATGGCCATAATCGACGGAATGGTGGTTAAGGTGGGATCCCAAAGATATATTCTGCCCACTGCCAACATCCAAAAAGCGGTCAGGCCGGCGGAGTCCGATATCCACACGGTGAACCAAAGAGCCGAGATGCTTATCTTCCGGGATGAATTCCTGCCGATTTTCAGGCTGCACCGATTGTTCGATATACCGGATGCCCAGACCGAGCTCACCTCCGGTCTGCTGGTGGTGATCGGTGAGGGTCTGCAACGTTGTGCCATGTTCGTAGATGATCTTATTGCCCAAACTCAGGTGGTTACCAAGTCGCTGGGCAAGGGAATCAATAATGTGCCGGGAGTGGCCGGTGGAGCTATCATGGGTGACGGCATTGTAGGTTTGATCCTGGACGTTACCGGAATAATCAGCATGGCCCGACAGCGATTAAATATAACAACGTAACAAATAGGCCAAAGATAGGAGGCAAAAGCATGAACAACGCAACTGCAGTTAAGGAAAATCAGTCCATCAAGGTTGATCCCCGAGCCGGTAAATACCTGACCTTTTTCCTGGCCAGCGAGGAATACGGAGTAGAGATCCTCAAGGTGCAGGAGATCATCGGACGGATGCCGATCACACCGGTGCCGCTGACCTCCAAGTATATCCTGGGNNACCGACGAGACCTGCATCATCGTCATCAAAACCGCCAGCCTGATGATGGGGATCTTAGTGGACAAGGTCTCGGAGGTGGTGAACGTGGCTTCCGTGGACATAGAGGATACTCCCTCCTTCGGGGCGGACGTCGACACCGAATATCTTTTGGGAGTGGGCAAGACCGGAGGGCGGGTGCGACTGCTGCTGGATATAGAAAAAGTTATCACGGCTTCCGACATCATTCACCTGAAAAAGGCTGCCGGCGGAGAAAACGAAGAGACCGAGGCCAAATCCTAAGGAGCAAAAACTAAAATAAATAACGGGGCCAACAATAATAAGGAGGAGAAACATGTTTAACAACGTCAAAATCGGCGTCAAGCTCATTGGGTGTTTTGTGGTGATCTTTGTAGTTGTGACGGCGATGATGCTCTCCGGCGCTAAAGTTAGAATGGACGCATTGCATCGGTTAGATACGATGTACGGTCAGTATTTATTGGCCATCCGGCAAATTGGAGAGCTGAAGGCCAACCTTGAGAAAATAGATGGATATCTTTATCATTATATTGCAGTGCCCTCAGAACGTAATAATACCCTGGCAAGCATTAAGCAGGAAACAAATTCAATAGATCAAATTGTTGTGGCCTATAAAGGCAAAGAGCTGGCTCCCGAAGAAAAGAAGCTGATATCAGATTTCGAAGCCGCTTGGACCGAGATGCAGCGGGGTTACCGGGATCTGATAAGCAATATACAGGCCAATGATAGACCGGGAGTGGACCGATTGTTGGCTGATAGAAGCTATTTAATCGAAGCCCAGAAGAATACCCTGACCGCGGTTCGTAACCTCAATGATTATAACACCAGCCGGAACGAAGCAGCCATCAAGGCAAGCGCTAAGGCCAAAGGTGGTTGGTCGGGTATACTGTGGTTATTTTCATTTTTTGGCGTACTTCTTTTAGTAGCCATGTCGATAATGCTGACCCAATCTATCACCGAACCGCTGAAGAAGATATCGCTGATGATGCAGGAGATTGAGAAGGGGCACCTCTCCAACCGGTTTAACATGACCCGAAAGGATGAAATAGGCAGTCTGACCCGGTCCATGGATATGTTTGAGAACAACCTTCAGCAAAATTTCGTATCAAACATACAGAAGATAGCTGAGGGCAACATCGATTTCAATACAACCATAATCGACGACAAGGATGAGATTGGGCCTATTTTTAAAAGTATGGTGGAACACATGAATAAACTAAGTAATGAAGTGACTGCTATGACTATAGCGGCAATGGAAGGTAAATTAGACGTCCGCGGCAGTAAAGAGGGTTTAAAGGGCACCTTTAGGCACTTAATTCATGCTTACAATGCAATCCTGGATTCGATATTGGGCCCGATCAATGAAGCATCGGTGGTTCTGGAGAAGATTGCCGGCAAGGATATGACTGTCCGGATGAAAGGGGAATATAAGGGCGACCATACCAAGATGAAAGAATCCATCAATATGGTGGTGGAGAATCTGGACAAGGCGCTGCAGCAGGTGGCCATAGGGGCCGAGCAGGTGGCCTCGGCGAGCGTGCAGATAAGCACCGGGGGGCAGTCATTGTCGCAGGGGGCCAGCGAGCAGGCCAGTTCATTGGAGGAAGTGTCCAGCAGCCTGCAGGAGATGTCCTCCATGACCAAGCAGAACGCCCTTAACGCCAGGGAGGCCAAGGTGGTGGCGGAGCAGGCCCGGGGCAGTGCCGACAAGGGAGTGGAGAGCATGAATCGGATGTCGTCGGCTATCAACCAGATCAAAAC
>PLMV01000159.1 GCA_003141615.1 Syntrophaceae bacterium | reverse complement strand
GGAAGTTTCATACGAGCAGTTTTGATTATTTCCTCTGAAAATAGAAGTCTAATATATTGATATTATTACACTCACAATAAGAGCTGTCGGCAAAGCTATTTTCATTCTCCTTTGTGACAGAATGCTGTCATGTATGTTTCCGATTGAAAGGTTGTATGAATTGGTAAAATAAGAAAACAACATTACAAGAAGAAAGAAATTAAATAGGCGGCGGTAGTCGAACCCGAAGCCCACAACCCAACTGTCCGATTTTACTATCTCCTAAAAACAGGTGATACTAACTTGATACAAAAGGACGGATCTCGTAATGTATCCTCCGCACGGTCATCAGTACCAAGTACTTCATTTTATAGTAAATATTTCCTTGACATACAATTATAAAATTCCTATGCTTATTTTTTATTAAAGCAAATTATTTATCAAAAAAAGGAGTATCCTATGGGCTTTCAGAATGTAAATATTGACAATTTTAGAGGGATAAAAAACCTTAAGATACCCGATATGAAGCAAGTCAATCTTCTTGTTGGAAGAAACAATTGTGGCAAGACTTCAATTCTTGAAGCCATATGGTTGTTAGCAGGTATGTCAAATTCAAATCTACCGGTGGCTGTAGATAATCTTAGAGGCTTAGTGGTAAACACTAACGAAGGTTTTACTATATTCAATAATTTAGATTTTTCAAAACATGTCGAATTAGAGGGGAGTGTTGATGGTATAAATCGCAAATTAATTATTAAACCTGTCTATTCTTATTCAGATTCCCATCAAAAACCTGAGATAGGGCTCGTTGATAGTCAAAAGCAAGATAATTTGCAAGGTAGTGCTTCTACTTCTGGACATAATGTGGAGGCTATTGATCTTGAGTTTAGAATTAAAGAAAAAACATATCATAGTAAAGTTAAAATTAGCATGGTTTCTAACCCCCAAGTAGGCAATACCCCCCAAGTCGTGCCAGAAATAAATCCTCAATATAAAGAGGACCTACTTTGCGGATTTTGGACACCCAGAACATTAATAGGCAACATAAACGATCAAATGGGAAAACTTATAGTTAACAAAAAGTTGGATATAGTTATTTCAGTTCTAAAGAATATTGAACCGAAACTATCAGATATTCGAATGGCTAATAATTTATTTTTTGTTGATATCGGAGTTCTAAATAAACTCCTTCCAATTAATGTAATGGGGGAAGGTATGAGGTCTATTTTAGCTATAATAGCCGACATAGTATCTTATCCAAATGGAGTAGTGCTTATAGATGAGATTGAAAATGGATTACATTATTCTTCATTGTCTTCATTGTGGAGAGCTATTTTAATTACCTGCAAAGAAAATAATACCCAATTAATCGCAACAACACATTCTCCTGAATGTGTGAAAGCATTGTCTGATGCCTATGACAAAATTAAGTTACATAATGAAGATGAAATAAGGCTTTACCGTATAGATAGGTCTGAGGGAAAACATAAAGCTTTTGAGTATAATCCTGAAGTCCTTAAAGCCGGCATAGAAAAGCAATTTGAGGTACTATAGTGGCTATTACTATAGAGTCCACAAAGCTTTTAGCGGTTGAAGGCAAAGATGAGTGCAATTTTTTTGATACACTGTTAAAAAAAAATCTTTCAATTAATGATGTACAGATTATTAACATTGGGGGAATAGATAAATTCCCAATGAGTTTTGATGCACTTTGCAACACTGAAGGTTTTTACAAGATAAATCGTATTGGATTTATTAGAGATGCTGAGCTAAATCCTGCTAAATCAGCATTCGATAGCATAAAAGGTGTGATTATCAACAAATTGCCTACCCCAACGAAAGCAGGTGATATAAATAAAAGTAATAATCCATGGGTTGGAATTTTTATAATGCCTGACAACTCGAATGCGGGTACTTTAGAGCATCTTTGCATTGACTCAATTAAACTACTCCCATTAAATTACTGTATCGAAAATTATATCAAATGTATAAAAAAGCATCATGATCCTACTGAACAAACAAAATTCAAGGAAAATAAAGCCCATGTTCTGTCCTACCTCGCATCACAGTGTAAATCAAAGTTTGTGAATACTCTTGGATTAGCCGCTCAGCAAGGTTATTGGAATTTCAATAATACTTGTTTTGAGAATATAAAAAACTTTTTGAAAAATCTTTTCTGATATCATTTCTTTTGTTAATCTTCATTTTTTTGTTACGGATCCAATTTTATAAGGTAATTGAAAAATCGGAAATTATTAGAATAACATCTATGGAAAGGGGTCAAGTCTGCCGTTAACTGTTGAGGAAGAACAAATAGTAAAACACCTCAAGCCAACCTTGAATTATTCTTTTTGTAGTAATTCGCTTTTTATCGGTTCGGCTTCAATGAGAGTCATCAACAGCGAATAATTAAATGTCTCGTTTGCTTGCAGTTCAATGCTCTGATAAATATTCCCCATCGTCTTGTTAAATTTTACTTGGCGCTTTAGAATACCGACTGATGAGTAGCGCTTAATTGTGGTGCCTCCCGATTTATCGGTAATTACGTCAATCCAATCACCGCTTTCTTCGCGGTAGCGGCAAGCAGTTTCTCCGTCTGGAAGATTACCTTTTTTCTGGATTTTTCCTTCCGGCGCGAAAAAGATCAGTTTAATGTCTTCAATCATATTTTTTGCAAAATCCATGGAATCGAAAGGAGGCAGCGCCCGGTTGACTTTGAGCATGTCTGGACCGGACTCGGCTTCAAACAGCACCATTCCTTCCGCGGTCATGATGGCGCAGGAAATAAAGCGGGTGGAAGGATCGGCCAGGGTTATGCCGATAATTACACTTCGTGTATCGCCGGCCACACGGGTTTCTATGGCGTGCACCAGCCGGTACTTTTCTTTTAAAAAAGGAGACGGACAAGTTAAAGTCTTTTCATTCGCCGGAGAAACGGGTGAATTAATCAACGGCAATGTCTGGCAGGAGGAAAGAAAAATAATTAATATTAAAAGAGGTAAGCCCTTCATTGTGCATCCTGAAATACTGAGGGGTTAATTGCTTTATTAATTTCCACGTTGTCGAAATTTATCTGAGTGAAGTTATTTGCGCTTTCAGTAATTTTTACAGACTTAACAGTTGCTGATTTTTTAGAAAGGGTAATCTCAATTTTCTCAATCATGCCGGTCATGCTTTTTTCCGTGGGCGTCAGCGTGATTATGGTATTTGCTCCTTCATTAATGGTTGCCGCAAATGACGGATTTTGGTCGAACTTGCCGCTCATCCAGCCGGCTACTTCACCCAGCACTATCTTCATTGCCTGCGCGCCGCCTATCTTATCTTCCACTATCTTTCCGCCGGAAGCAATGTAGCGTTTGGTATTATTTTTATAGGCAATGACGATGCTCCTTAAAGGCTTGAAATATTCCCAGCGGAAAGAATCGGGAGCAACATAGTAAAAACGGCCTTCCGAGATAAGGGGCTTAGATAAAATTTTCATGGATTTCTTTTGAACAAAATGGGCCTGGATGGTTTTGATATTGGCCGATTCCTTGCGCAGTTGCTCAAAATCATTCGCCCGGACATAATTCAGCGGGCCCAAAACTAAAAAGATACCGGCAATAATACAAACAAAAATATATAAATTGCAGCGAGTGCGCATCAGCATATCCCGCCATTAATGCCCAGGACCTGTCCCGTCATATAAGAGGCGTCAGTAGAACACAAAAAGCGAATGACGTTGGCTACTTCTTCCGGCTTTCCCAGACGTGCCATGGGGATCATTTTTTTGATTTCGGCAACCGGCGCGTCCTTAATCATGTCGGTTTCAATTAAACCCGGGGCAACGACATTAACACGAATACCAAAGCGCGCAACTTCCGTGGCCAGCGCGCGGGAGGCGGCAATTATTCCCGCCTTGGCCGCGGCATAATTTGCCTGCCCGCGATTAGGCATCAATGCCGAAAGGGAAGAAACCGAAACGATGGAACCGCATTTGCGTCGGACCATTTCGCGCAAAACAGGTTTCGTGATGTTATAAAAACCTTTCAGCGTTGTGTTGATAACACTGTCCCATTCTTCTTCTCCCAGCAGCATAAAAAGACCGTCGGCATTGATGCCGGCATTGTTAATGAGCACTTGAATATTTTTATGACGCTCGACAATTGCTTTAACAGCGTCTTTAGTTTGTGCCGTATCGGCGACATCAAATTGAAAAACTTCTCCGTCTCCACCGGCGGATTGCACGAGCTTTAATGTTTCCGCCGCCGCTGTTTCATTGGACTTAAAGTTGATGATTATGAAATATCCGGCTTTTGTCAATTCTACAGCTGTAGCTCTACCGATGCCGCGGCTTGCGCCTGTAACTATCGCTGTTTTTTTCTCATCCATATTTTAATCGCGCTCCTTAAAAAATAATTGCTTTATTATCTTCATTCAGGCGCAGGGCCTGAAGAGTAGCTGTGGCCAATATTTTTTCGCCGGTTTTAACGGTTCCTTCCACTACGCCATAAGTATCAAACGAATACTTGCTTTCAATCATGATAATCAAGTTTGTATTTACCGGGATTTTCGCCATGTTAAATTCGGCGCTCTTGATACCGACAAGCCAACCCTTGACGCCATCTTTCCCCTTTTGCTTTCTCTTGTAACCCTCAACAATAGCCGCGGTTTGAGCAATGGCCTCAATTAAAACCAGTGAGTTTACCGAGTCCCCGTCATAAAGAGGCCAGTTAGGATTTACAGTAGCGGTACTAATAGCAGTGGTTTCTTTTATTTCCAGAATTCCACTGATAATTTTTATTTTCTCCCGATGCGGGATTAAACTTTCAATATCAATGTTAAGCATAGGCAACTTTTAGAAAGGTTTTACATAATTAATGAAAAAACCGCGTAGAAGTCAACAAGAATTGTTCTTATTCTACGGTAAATAAGTAAAAAAAGTATTTTACTTTTTTCAGATACAACTACAGCGATGTGTTTAAATCAGCCGCTATTTCCTTCTTTTTGATGCTTTTTTATCTACTGGTAACATTTTATTTGAGGCAATTCGGATGCCTAATATCCCTTGACAAGCAAAACCAGCCCTCCTATAATTATACCTAGTATCTAAAAGCTACAACGAATACAAAACCAACTTCATGTTTGGCATTATAAGCGGCAATTAAGGATAGAGGAAAAAATCAAATGATGAAGCAGACCCTGCGCATAGAAGCAGAACCATTGCGGTTGAATTTGAAAACAACCATCCGTCATGCGGCGGCAACCAGAAACGAAGGAGAAAGCATCTGGGTTCAGGCTAAAAGAAATGGAAACACTGGATATGGCGAGGGGTGTCCACGAGTCTATGTGGCTGGCGATGATCTTGGCGCGAGCCTCACCTGGATAAAGAAAACTTTTCCCTCCGGCAAAGTTAATTTTGAAACACTGGAAGACATGAAGCAGTGGGCAGAAGAGAATGAAAAAGAAATTGATAACTATCCGTCGGCATGGTGCGCTGTAGAAATGGCAATTCTTGACCTGCTTTCCCGGGAGAGGGGTTGCACTGTTGAAAAGATGCTGGGACTGGACGACGGCAAACTTTGTGGCCGCTACACTGCTGTGCTGGGAGATGACAAAAAATGGAAATATACCACGCTGGCAGATAAATATTTGATCCGCGGGATTTCTGATTTTAAAATCAAGTTAAGCGGCAATCTGGAACGTGATATTGAAAAGCTCGATATTCTTGAAGACTTGTCTGTGCAGCATCATGCCGAATCCATACGTATTCGTCTTGATGCCAATAATTTATGGAAGAATCGCTGTGACGAAGCTATAGAATATACAATGATGCTGGGGGTTGGTAGGGCATTTGCCATGGAAGAACCTGTGAGGGCTAAAAATGCCGAAGATATAAGCAAGTTCAGTGTCGCCACGGGGCTCCCCGTTATTCTGGATGAAAGCCTTTGCATTCTTGATGATTTGTCGCTTTACAGAAATATTGCAGGGAAATTCATAGCGAATATCAAAGTATCGAAGGTGGGCGGTCTTATAAGAGCATTGAGAATGATTGAAGAGCTGAAAAAACTGGGCTGGCCGGTCATTATCGGATGCCATGTGGGAGAAACATCTTTGCTCACAAGGGCTGCTCTTGTGGTCTCCAGTGCTGCCGGAGAGAGTCTTCTTGCCCATGAGGGGGCATTTGGCGACTATCTGGTGGAACGGGAACCGGCGAGTCCGATATTAAAATTTGGTCGCAATGGGCTGCTAGATTTGCGTTTTCCCTACTACCTCAAGACGGTTCAGGGACTTCAGGTCATCCCGTCCGAAAACTGGAAAGCCGGATTTGGGATGCAGTGCCGTAGACCATTCATTGTGGATGACGGCACACCGAGCATCCATTTTATCGAAATGCCTGACGGGTATAAAATTAATTACCGGCTCTGGGGTAAAACCGAAGGGGAAGATGCGGTAATAATTTTACATGGAGGTATGAGTCATTCCGGCTGGCAGTCGCCGCTGGCGAAGCAATTACGATCCATGTCGTCGGAAATAACCGTCGTCGCACCAGACCGGCGGGGATGTGGTTTAAACGAGCAGCGTGGAGACCTGGGTTCAGTTTCCGCTGTTATTGATGATGTAGTAAAACAGGTCGAATTTCTTAAAGGATCTTTCCGGCGTGTTCATCTTGCGGGCTGGTGCCAGGGGTCGCAATACGCCACTGTCGCGGCGACAAGACTGGGAGATGAACTATCCAGTCTGATTTTACTGACACCGGGCTTTTTCTGGAATGAGCGTTTCCGGTCTGTCTTAAGTATTTCCGAGAAAATCATGACGGGGATGGTTTCCGCATTCAAACTGAAACCGGAACGCAACCATGCCTGCATACCTATTCCCATGGAAGCGACCGATTTTACGCTTATCGATGAATGGCTTGATTTTATTGAAAACGACGATCTTAAAACCACTCTGATAACATTAAAGTCCGTAAGCATCATGGACGAGATTCAGGAACTGTCCTGGTTCGCCATGCTGCAGAATCGCCTTCCCGTTCTGGCGATTCTGGCGGAAAATGATCGAATTGTGGACAACAATAAAGTCCGGCAATTCATCGGGCATTTGTTTTCCGGTGAAAATAAGAACCGGATTGTTTCAATGGACAGCGGCCATGCCATACAATTTGAAAGGCCTGAGGAAGTCGCCACCGAAATTTTAACCTTTATCCGGAAGAACTGATGAGAAAATAATATCCATAAGAAGAAGCGGCTTTGTCGATTTTCTGTTTTTGGAAGATAGCCGGTAATAAATGGGGAAGCCTTATCAACAACGGATGATTTTAGTATGGATCAAAATATTAAGCCAACATTCAAGCTGTATAAAGGCCTGGCTAAACGCGACGAAATAACGGCCCCCTGGCGTTTCCGCAACCAGGATCTTCTCCGAAATCCCAACCCCGGCAAGGCCATCGGACAAAACAAACTGATTAATCTGTGGAATCATCATCACTTCACTGATGGTATGGTATACGTGCAGCTTCATCACCCTCAGTATAAGGAAGATATTCTCGTCTGGGCACACCCGGAACCTTGCAGCGATGGCTCGATGACCTGCCGCTGGCCGGAGGAAAGCCGCGGCATTACGGGAAATGCAGACATTTTAAATATCATTTTCACGGACGGGCTCTCCGTGTTTCTAATCCCCACCCGGCTCAAAGACGTGCAAAAGGATCATTTCACCATTCACCTGCCCGACAAGGGCTATATACTGGGTCAGCGCCGGGCCCGACGCTATCTCTGCCAGGGTGTCGCGGTCGAAGTGGTGCAGAACGGTTTTTGGGCTCAAGGCTGGCTTGTTGATTTCAGCTCACTGGCCTTTGGCGTTGAGGTCAGCCCTGAGACAGCCGGGTCTTTTCGCTGGTTTAATGCCGACAGCCCGTCAACCGTCCATCTTTATCGGGATGGGCAGATTATTTTTTCGGCATCCTGTGACTGCATACGGCAGACATCTGATCAGGCAACACGGGATATTGTCTTTGCCCCGGCAATCAGCCAAATGAGTCGTGTTCTTAAGAAGAAATCGCGCAATTCTCGTGTTGGGGTCACCCCCCTGCCGAATATTACTTTTGATCACCCGGCAACAAAAGAAAAAATTCAACTGGATGTTTATGATCTTTCCACCTCGGGCTTTGCCGTTTATGTTTCGGCTGAAGAGGATGTCCTGATGGCCGGGATGATCATTCCTGATCTGACCATTAATTATGCCGATGCCTTGAAAATACAGTGCAAGGTTCAGGTCCTCTACCGTCGCGAAGAGAAAAAGGGAAATATCCGCTACGGCTTTGTCATCCGTGATATGGATGTTGTCAATTATAACCGTCTGGGTCATATTATCATGAATATTATTGATCCGAACACCCATATTGCCTATGAAGTGGATGTGGATCAGTTATGGGAATTTTTTTTTGAGAGCGGGTTCATTTATCCTAAAAAATATGACCTGGTCCAGGCTCACCGGCAGCCCATGAAAGAAACCTATCGGAGGCTTTATCGCGACAATCCGGAATTCATCGCTCAGTTGACTTACCAGCGAAACGGCCGGATCTACGGACACATCTCCATGATCCACTCCTACGAGCGGACATGGATGATTCATCACCTTGCCGGAAGTTTGCTCAACAATAAGCGGACAGGACTGCAAGTTCTGAAACAAGCCCTCCGTTATATTGATGGTTTCTATCGTCTCCCCGCCGCCGGGATGGATTATATGATGTTCTATTTTCGTCCCGAAAACATTTTTCCCGATCATTTTTTTGGCGGTTTTGCCAGGCATCTCAATAATCCGCTTGCCTGTTCCCTCGATCTCTTTTCCTATCTTAATTATCCGACGTCCGGTGTCCGTCAACCGCTCCCAGCGGGGTGGTCGCTGGAACCGTTTATATCATCTGATTTCGGCGAAGTAGAACGTTTTTACCGGAATGTCTCCGGAGGTCTCCTCTTGGAGATTTTACGCTTGAACAAATCGCAGGAAGATACTGAATCTCTATCGCAACTGTATGCCCGGCACGGGTTCAAAAGAAGTTATCAAAGCTTTTCACTGAAAGAAAAAGGGATGTTAAAGGCCGTGCTCATTGTAAACCAATCGGATTCGGGTCTTAGCCTATCGGACTTCCTCAATGGGATCAAAATTATAGTCAATGATGCGGACGGATTGCCCTGGGAATCGCTATCGTCTGCCATTTCCCAATTAGTCGGCTCTTATACGATTGACAAAATACCTATTCTAGTTTATCCATCAAGTTACTTGGAGTCAAAAGAAGTTTCTTCTAAAAAACAATATAATCTCTTGATCATGGATGTGAATTATGGAAGAGAGCTTAGTGAATATATGATGGCAGAAACAAAATTGCGGCTTAAATCCTTAATCCGCTTTCTCATCAGGAAATATCTGAAACAATGATGGATGACACCCCCCTTTACAATAGTCGTATCTTCAAGAGCTACGTGGAGTATCTGAACAGGTACTTTCCGGAGATTGATATTGATCCCCTTTTAAAATATGCGAATATTGAAGCCTATCAACTGGAAGATGAAGGTCATTGGTTGACGCAGGAACAGAGTGATCGTTTTAACACAATAATTGCGAAGAAGACCCAGGATAAGGACATTTCCAGAAAAGTAGGGCGTTTTTCCGCTACCTCCCGCGCCTCCGGGGCGTTGGGACAGTATCTGTTGGGTTTCATTAATCCGGCGACGGCTTACACCGTTATGGAAAATCTTAACGCCCGTCTCAGCCGGGCGACGGTCATGAAGACCAAAGCCATCGGGGCTGAGCAGATTGAGGGGAAGGTTGTATTGCAGCCCGGGGTGGTTGAAAAGCCCTATCAGTGTGGTTACCGGCTGGGCATAATGGAGTCGATGACGAAACCTTTCACCAATAAATTTGCCAGTATAGAGCATCCTGTCTGTATTCATGAGGGGGGGGACTGCTGCCTCTATATCATCACCTGGAAAAAAACACGCTCCTTTGTCTGGAAGAAGATCCGCAGTTATTTTTTGGTCCTCGGTTTTGCGATTTGCTTTATCTGCCTGAGTATCCTCAGTCCCGCTCATTGGGGTAAACTGGTCTTGTTGTATATGATAATGGCCATGTGTGTCACGCTGTATAGCGAACATCTGGAAAAAAAGGAGCTCCTCGCCAATATCCAGAACCAGGGAGATTCGGCGGAACGTCTCATGGACCAGATCAATAAACGATATAATGAGGCCCTGCTGATCCAGGAAGTCGGCCAAGCCTCCTCCATGATCATGGATGTTGATCAACTGCTCAGATTCATAATGGAATCCTTGGGAAAAAGACTGGATTTCGACCGGGGCATGATCATGCTTGCCAACAAGCAAAAAGACAGTCTAGTTTATACGGTCAGCTATGGATACAACCCGAAAGATGAAGATTTCTTGCAGAGCATTAAATTTCATCTTGATAACCCTCTCTCCAGGGGTATGGCGGTAGAGGCCTTCAGAAAACAAAAACCAATCTTAGTTAATGATACCTCCGAAATTGAGAATGATCTTTCACCGAAAAGTATCAATTTCGTCCGCGCCATGGGCTCCCAGTCTTTTATTTGTGTTCCTATTGTTTATAAAGGGGAATCCATGGGGATCATGCTTGTGGATAATGTGCAATCAAAGAAGCCTCTTGGCCAGACGGAGATGAGTCTTTTGATGGGCATTGCCCCGCAGATCGGCATCAGCATCAATAACGCCATTGCTTATCAGAAAATAAAGGAGAGCGAGGCGCGGTTCAGAGCGCTCAGCGAAAATGCGCCGGATATAATTTATACTCTGGGTATCAAAGGGGAATTTACCTATACCAACCCGGCAATTGAAGCGATTTTGGGGTATCGGCCTGAGGAAATCATCGGTAAATATTTTTCTGATCTTGCCAGAAAAGGAGATGTAGCGAAATATATTAAAGCCTTCAAGCAAGTCAAGGATCAAAAGCAAGCCATTAAAGAAGATGGAGGCATCCTTCTTCACAAAGATGGTTCGGAACGGTACTTCAGTATCAGTGGCGCGCCAAATTTTGATTCAGAAGGCAATTTTATCGGATCAGTTGGAACATTTAAAAATCTGACCGATATCAGAAGATCGGAAATGGAACTGAAAAAGAGCCTTGAAAAGCTTCAATCAGCCATGAGCAGCACCATTGACGCTATTTCTATGATTGCTGAATCAAGGGATCCCTACACGGCAGGTCATCAAAGGCGCGTAGCCAAGCTCGCCGTGGCCATAGCCGGAGAAATGGGTTTATCGGAAGACAGAATCGACTTGATTCGTATGGGCAGCCTGATCCACGATATAGGGAAAATATACATTCCCTCTTCTATCTTGACAAAACCATCACGATTGGGCGACCTTGAATTAGAGATGATGAAAACTCATCCGACCGTGGGTTATGAAATATTGAGTAAAGTTGATTTTATTCCAGTTATCGTTGATATTGTTTATCAACACCATGAAAGAATGGATGGTTCAGGATATCCATTAGGGATTTCCGGTGAGAAAATATTTTTAGAATCCAGGATTGTCGCCGTTGCAGATATTGTTGAAGCCATGGCCAGCAACCGGCCATACAGAGCCGCAAAGGGATTAGCGGCTGCGTTGGAGGAAATTAAAAGGCTGCGGGGTTCTACCCTCAACGCTGAGGTTGTGGATGTCTGTCTGAAACTTTTTGAAGAACAAGATTTCAATTTTAAGCTGGATGAAGCAGAAGCGGTTATTGATGCTCATTGGGTTTAGACCCTCTCTTAACGGAAGTACGCCATATCCTGGAAAAGCTGATAGAAAAATTGGATTATGTTCCCTGCCAGGCTATCCGTGATATACAAGACCGAATTTTTTATGGCTCAACCATGAATAAGTAATATTTTATCAAATAAAAGGACGATAATAAACTTGAAAAAACTATTATTAATAAATCCGATGGGCCGCAGGAGTGGCATGGCATTGAGCAAAATTTCCAATATTCCCCCTTTAAGTCTGGCCTATGTAGCTGCCGTCACCCCCTCAAACTGGTCGGTTAAAATATGGGATGAAAACTTTACTCCCTTTGAATTTGAAGAAGCGGATTTGGTGGGAATTACGGCCTTTACCAGCAATATCAACCGGGCTTATGAAATAGCCGGGATTTACCGGGAAAAGAAAATCAAAGTCATTTTTGGAGGAATTCATGTCTCTATGATGCCCGATGAGGCCTTGCAGTATGGAGATGCCGTAGTGGTGGGTGAGGTGGAAGGGATATGGGATAAAGTTATCAGTGACTTTGAAAATAATATTCTACAACCTAAATACATAGGCCCCAGGCTTGATTTGGCACAATCAAAGATTACTCCCCGGCGGGATTTAATTCATCCTGATTATTTATGGAATCCAATCCAAACTTCCCGTGGCTGTCCTTTCAGTTGCCATTTTTGTTCGGTTTCCAACTACCTGGGCCGGAAATACCGGCAACGCAACCCGGAAGATATATTAAAAGAACTCGACGAAATGCAGGGAGAATTCGTTCTTTTTCTCGATGACAATCTGATTGGCTATAGCCCTGAAAACCGAAAAAGGGCCAAGGAGTTATTTGAAGGCATGATCAAAAGGGGCTTCAATAAAAAATGGGCAATGCAGACATCGATCAATGCGGCCGGAGATGAACCGTTGCTTAAGCTGGCGGCTCAGGCGGGTTGTATGTTCGCGTTTATAGGTTTTGAAACGACCAACCCGGACATGCTCAAGAACATGAAAAAAGAAATTAATCTTAAGACGGGGTCTGAGAATTATAAGAAAGTAGTGGATACTTTTCATAAATACGGCATAGGGGTTTTCGGGGCCTTTATCGTGGGTAACGACTTCGAATCTCTTGATTATTATAAAAAAATGGCTAAGGATGTGATACGCTCCGGAGTCGATATCGTTCAGATCACCATACTGACCCCACTTCCGGGCACTGAATTAATGGAACAATTGGAAAAGGAAGGGCGCCTGATTCATACAGATTTTCCTAAAGACTGGGAAAAATATCGATTTTCTCATGTCGTTCATGAACCCAGGGGTGTTGAGGAAGAAACCATTTATCGGGGGGATAATTTTATTAAAAAAAATATTTATTCCTTCCCGGCTTACCCCTATCGTCTTCTGAAATCATTTATTTCTTTAAACCGATTTAATTTCTATGTGGTGATGAAGTTAAACCAGGCTGGAAAAAAGAGCTGGCAAAATTCGCAGTATTATTTAAAGTACTCCCATACGTTATAAGTTTTGATCGAGTCCATTAATGCAAAAATTGCCAGACAGATATTCATGGGCCATGGGATATAGAAGCGATAGACTCTATTATCAGGACCACACCAATTCTTTACGATAAATAAGTAAAAAAATGATTTAATAAAATCTATTTGATTATATGGCCGACGCAAAAAAAGACTCCTTTATCAATTTATATAAAAAAATTCTGGCGCCGTCCAAAGCTGCTTGCCAGAAAGATTTTACTTTTTCCGGATACAGCTATGGCGAGGTGTTCGAATTAGCCGCCGGTCTGAAAAAAACTTTAGCGCGGCGCGGCGGAGAAAAAACGATTTGCCTCTGTACCGCAAACAAAGCAGTTAACGCCGCTTGTGTGCTGGCCTCGCTTGCCGGCTCCTGTCAACTAATCCTGCCTTATTCCTTTTCTGCTCATGCTTTGGCGGAAATGTGCGATGCTGTCGGTTTTAACTTTGCCATAACCGATCATCCGGAAGAAATGCCGGCGGGTGTGGAAATAATCACGCCACTTCCCGCTCCCATGGAAAATATTAACTCCGAACTAATCCGCGATCCAGATAAGCCTTTTTTGCGCCTTTTCACCGGCGGCTCAACAGGAAAACCGAAAGTCTGGTCTAAATCTCCCCGTAATTTATTTGCGGAAGCTTTTTATTTGAAAGAAAAATTCACCCTGTCGGATAAAGACCTTTTTGTGACCACTGTTCCGCCTTATCATATCTACGGATTGCTTTTTTCTATTCTGGTTCCCTTTGTCGCTCATGCGCGGGTATTGCCGGATATTTACACCTTCCCGCAGGAAATTATTTCTACTATCAATAAACATAAAGCCTCTGTGCTGGTCAGCGTGCCCATTCATTACCGCGCCCTGAAAGTTGATAATTTGTCCACTCCTTCTCTGAAAGTCGCGTTTTCTTCTTCCGGTGTCCTGAATCGCTCCGATGGTTTGCATTTTCTTAAAAAGACAGGATTGGGAATCACGGAAATATACGGTTCCACGGAAACGGGCGGCATTGCCGCGCGCTGTATCAGCGAGTATACGGATAGCTGGAAGGTTTTTGATATTGTAAACTGGAAATTGATCGGCAGCAGGTTGTCCGTCAAATCCGATTTTACATCGCCGGAAATAGAACGCGATGCCGATGGCTTCTGTCTCACCGGTGATGAAGCCCGTGAAGACAAGGATAACCGTTTTGTTCTTCTTGGCAGGGCCGATGGTATTGTTAAAGTCGCCGGAAAAAGAGTTGACCTGCTGGATGTACAGAATAAAATAAAAACTTTACCTACGGTCAGCGACGCTGTTGTTGTGGCGATGCCCACGGAGAAGGGACGGGAAAGCGTCATTGCGGCAGTCGTGGCTTGCGACCTGACCGAAACTCACATAAAAAAGCTTTTAATGGATATGCTGGAACCTTACGCTGTGCCCCGCCGTGTTAAAATTGTTTCCTCCATAGCCAGAACAGCCACAGGCAAAATTGACCGCCGCCGGATTGAACAATTATTGTGAAACTCCAATTCCGAAAGCGAAGCGTATTGGAATTGGTAAGTTGAACAATCCCGCGAAGCGGAGGGTACAATACCCCACAGCTTGCTTTGAGGTTCATACCCGTGATTTGTAGACAGCAAAAAGCCAGCGTAGGTTATCCGTTGAGGAAGCTGAAAACCCAGCATACGCCGGGCAGGCTCTGCCAATAAAGATAGCGCTTTTATTTTAAATTGGGGAATTAGGGGCTGTTCAAAAATGTTCAGATGCAAGGCGCGCAAAAAACCGAACCGCGAGGCGTATATGGATATACGTTGAGCGGTGCGGTTTGCAGCGCAACACAGCAGACCATGTGCCCTTCAGGGTATGAGCGGTTTTCAACAGCCTCACTATCTTTTGTATCTGCCCATCAACTGCGCTTCCGCCAATATATGTCCTTTCATTGCTTTGAGCAGATCTTCTTTGGATAATCCGGCATTCAGATTCAGCATTGTATCCAGAGCGTACAATTTGAAATAGTAGCGGTGTGTGCCGCCCGGAGGACAGGGGCCGTCATAGCCGTAACGCCGAGAAGAGTTTTTGCCATTTTTCCCCAAACCCGCGATTTCTTCCTGTTTGGCAACTTTTTCCGGCAGAGAATTGACACTTGCCGGTATATCAAAAATCACCCAGTGCACCCAGGTGCCCGCGGGTGCATCGGGATCATCGCAGATGAGCGCGAAGCTTTTAGTTTCTTTCGGCGCTCCGCTCCATGCAAGCGGCGGTGAAATATTCTGGCCGTCACAGGTGTACTTGGCAGGAATCATATCTTCATGTACAAACGATGAACTTGTTATTTCCATAGTCTTTCCTCCTTTTATTTTGGCGTTCACTTGATCTTTTGCATGAAGCGTTTCTACGCCGCCGGCAATTAAACAAATGGTCAGAAAAAAACAAAACAGATAGTTTTTCATTTATATTCCCTCTATATTTATGAGTTAAGGCCGGTTTTATTGACGTTATTTTAGCAGAGATTTTTGAGACGTCAATAGCTCTTATGAACCTAGTCTTATGAACCTAGTTGACACACATACTTTCTGTGGTATCATCAAACATCAGACAAGTGTTTATATTGGCGAATTACCTTTAATGAAAGAATCACGGGTATGAAACCCCAAAGCAAGCTTTGGAAACAGATTCCGCAGCAAGCTGCGGGGTGTTATACCCTCCGCTTTGCGGGATNNGAATTGGAGTTTCACGAATAATATTATGTTCTGCCCAAAATGTAAAAGCGAATATCGCGATGGTTTTTATAAATGCGCCGATTGCGGTGTTGATCTTGTTGCTGAAATACCGCCGGAACCAGAGAATGAAGTTGGTTATGTCGATCTCGTTGAAGTCTATTCCACGTATCAGCAAAGCGATATAGCCTTTATTAAATCTGTCTTTGATGGCGAAGGCATAACATATTTTTTTGAGGGAGAAAGCTCTATCATGCTTGTCGCGGGAGGAGCTTATGCCCGTCTGCTGGTAAAAGCCGAAGAGGTTCAGCGGGCAAGAGAAATATTACAGGAATTGGGATTTTTGGAATAACAATAAATATGAGCGCATGGCTGAAAGCCATCCGCTCCACGCTCATTGTTCGTCAATTGGGTGACTCCGAGCCTGTGTGGCGAAATTCAGATCCTACTTGCCGCACGGGAATGCATAATAGAACGCGTTGAAAACTATGCCTGCCTGTGGGAAATTTTGCAGTTCAGGATGGTCCTTGATATACTTGATTACGATCCTAACAGCCTGTCCGTTGTTTATATTATTTTCGGGGAGGCAAACCATCGGCTTTATACTGTTCTTTTGATCGTATAATTGTCTTGCATAAATGGCATCTTTGAATCCAACTACGTAGCTCATGCACTGTATGGCCTTCGTCTGCTGAGCTTTCGAGGGAAGGGGCTTTGCCTCCTTTATTAGATTTGTGATATATGTATCCTGTCCCATTTCTATGGCCAAAGAACAGTCAACTAAGATGTCTTTACCGGTGGGGTTTCGTTCATCTGCGAAAGCGGGCCATGAATAAGCCAAGCACATAAGAACCAAACATACCAGGCGCGGAATCCCTTTCATATTTACATCCCTTATAGAACAAGTATGTACGAAGCGTATATGTTCGGCCCCAATTCTTAGCCGAATAATTAACATATGAACTTCACTTTTTTCTGATAACCTTATAACCATGAAGGTCACGCAATCTCACGTGTATTTTGAGTATCGTAATAACAAAATTTACTTTTTATATTCCGCGTCAACGGTTATTCCGATACCCCCGCGCGCGGCAAATTCCGCGCTTACTTTGCACCAGCGCGGCTGGAGCGCGGCTACCAGATCATCAAGGATTACATTGGTGACGTGTTCGTGGAAAACGCCTTCATTGCGGAAAGACCATAAATACAATTTTAATGATTTGGACTCGATAATTTTCTTATCCGGGATGTATTGAATTTTGATTTTGGCAAAATCCGGCTGGCCAGTCTTGGGACAAACACAGGTAAATTCTTCGGTTTGCAAGGTAATTACATAATCGCGCTTGTCGTTGTGATTGGGAAACGTCTCCAGCTTGCGCACCGGTTTGGTCGGTTCGCCCAGCAGAGTTAAACCCGCCAGATCATTTATTTTTGTGTTTTTTGCCATGATTTCCCCTGAAAAATAAGTAATGTGTCTGGTTACCAAAAGAAAGGATTAATATCAAGAATATTTGATGTGCAAAAAGATTTCCTTTTGGAGATGTTTTTGTGATAAATTTACAGCAATATTAAGAAGGGAGAAATGGACTATGACAGAAAACAAGCCAGCACCGCCTGAAAATACATGGAAATGCAGTAATTGCGGCAATACTATTGTTGTAATTAACCCACCGGAAATTTGTCCTTCCTGTCAGCAGAAATGCGCCTTTCTGAATGTTACCTGCTACGAACCGGATTGTGGCTTTACGGGAATGGATAAACGTTTGAAATCAAGGGTATGAGCCCCAAAGCAAGCTTTGGGGCTCATACCCTCCGCTTCGCGGGATTGTTCAACTTACCAATTTCGCTGCGCTACGCTTTCGAAATTGGAGTTTCAACAATAATCTGCTGGAATTCACCTTTGTCGAGCTAGAAGTGGTGCGCTTTGAACTGGAGTTCACCTTTAATATATTCCACAATAAGACGTCCCGCTTTTTCGCTGTGAGTTTCCATATTACTTTTAAGCTCTATGTAAGTGGAATCAGGTATTATCTTTATAAGACGCTTTATGTTTTCTGTATCATGGAGCGTGTCTGTTGTAGCGCCTATAATGAGACATGGGACGGTGATGTTGTCTATACGATCCCATATCGAGTAGTTTCTAATAGCAAGCGCGTTAGCCTTTAGTTTGTATGGATCTGCGCAGTCCAGGGTATTTTCATATTTTTCAATCTGTTCTTTACAGTTTTTTTTATCCAGCCTGAAGTTTCTTAGATACCATTTTATTACAGGCTTTACCGTAAAATAGAGTGAAGGATGTATTGCTGGAATTATTGTTCCCAGTATTTTGGGGAATCTAAACTCGGTATTTGGAGCGATCAATACCGCGGATAAAGGTTTCTGTTTCTCTGATCCGCAGTATTCAAGAATCGCAGAAGCGCCGAGTGAACTCCCCGCAAGTATAAACTTTTCTGACGGCGGGATAGCTTTTTCTATGATCTCACCTATGTCGAGTTTAAGACGCTCAATGGAGAAGCTTACTTTTTTTACATCAGGAACCGTTGATGAATGTTTTTCCCTCGACTCAAGGTAGATAACCCTGTGCTCAGCGGTTAGAACTTTCAGCACGTCTTTCCATCCGGAGATCAGTGAAATCCATCCTGCCACAAAAAGAATAACCGGTTTCTCCTGTGAAACATTTCGTGGAGTGAAATCAACTATCTTAAGAGAAACCCCATCTGAAACGTTAAACATATATTCTTTAACGGTTGTTGAAGGGTCAGTGTATAGAGAATAATCCATATTGTTTGTCCTGGAATGTTTATGCTTGATGGAGTTTCTACATTAATCTATTTAAAGTCAATCAGAAAATTATTTATAAATCTAACGAATATTAGGGACAGCTTTCCCTCATAGCTATTGTCAGGGAATAACGATTCTGGACGATTCCTGACGTTCCATTTCCTTGGCTTCGGCAATCATCGCCTGGACAGTTTTTTCAATGGCATCGGGTAATTTGGCCGCCGCTTCGCTGAGATCTTTTGCCCCTTCAATGATGCACTGAACCGGAATCGGTCCATTGGGCGACATAAGCTGGGTCATTCCAGTAAAAATTGCCTCCCGGCTTTCGTCAGCCGAGCCGTCAATCTTGACGGGTGTGAGGCGCCGGATTGTGGCAAACGTCAAGTCCGTGAATGACTCTTCCCTGTAAAGGTTATCGGTATTTATTTTAATGTCCGCTATTTTGGTTCCGTTAGCATTACTCATGAGTTGTCTCCTCCTTAAATATGTGGGCTTGATTGTTCGTATGCCCCGAAAAACAACGGAAACTGTCAGCTAAACGGCCTCCTTTTTTCGGATTATTACTCACTTCAATATAATTTAAAAACCAGTTATGTTAAATCAGTGAAAACTTCAATTAATATTTTTGCTTCTTCTAAGGCAAAGCGCGATCAGCCCTTTTCCATTGTTTTAAGGAATTTAACCTTCGGCCATTCTTCCATGGTGTGGGACAGACGCCACTCGCTCAATGCCAGATAAACAAGATTTCCTTCCGTATCGAGAGCAAGGTTTGTCGAATTTTTCTTCTGAAAATCTTCCATTATTTTGGCGTCATCGGCAGTTACCCAGCGGGCGGCGGCATAATCGGTTTTTTCATAGTCGGCATAGACGCTGTATTCGTCTTTGAGTCGCGACATCGTTACGTCAAATTGCAGGACGCCGACAGCGCCAAGGATATTATCCGAACCCCACAAGGGTTTAAAAACCTGAATCGCGCCTTCTTCGGAGAGCTGAGTAAGTCCTTTTTGCAGATGTTTTATTCTCAGCGGATCTTTTAACCGCACACGGCAAAAATGCTCCGGGGCAAAATGAGGAATGCCGGTAAATTTGAGAGGTTCCTTTTGCGTAAAAGTATCGCCGATCTTGATTGTTCCGTGATTATGGATGCCGATGATGTCGCCCGGATAAGCTTCCTCTACATTTGTGCGATCCTGCGCCATAAAGATAGTGGCATTGGATAAAGAGATTTCTTTGCCGATACGGTGATGGATTACATGCATACCGCGCTGAAACTGGCCGGAACAAATCCGCAAAAACGCGATGCGGTCACGGTGCGCCGGATCCATATTGGCTTGGATTTTAAAAACAAAACCGGAAAATTCATCTTCTTCGGGGCTCACTTCTCTGGTTGTTGTGGGACGCGCGACAGGCGGCGGAGCTATTTCCACAAAAGCGTCCAGTAATTCCTTCACGCCGAAATTGTTAATGGCGCTGCCGAAGAAAACTGGTGTCTGACTGGCTTTTAAGTATTCTTTCAAATCAAATGGATTGGCCGCGCCTTCCAGCAAGGCTACTTCGTCCCGGAGTTCATTAGCCTGGCTCTCCAATAATTCATCAAGAAGCGGATCAGATAAATCGCTAATGACAACTCCGCCTTCCGAACGCCGCGCTTTGCCGGGTGTGAACAGATGCAATTTTTTATCATACAGATTGTAAACGCCTTTGAAACGTTTGCCCATGCCGATGGGCCAGGATAGCGGCGAACACTCAATTTGCAGTTTGTCTTCAATATCCGCAAGAATGTCCAGCGGCGCCAGAGAATCACGATCCATCTTATTAATAAAAGTTATGATCGGCGTGTTGCGCAGACGGCATACTTCCATGAGCTTCTGGGTTTGCGTCTCCACGCCTTTGGAGCCGTCGATAACCATGAGCGCGCTATCCACTGCGGTCAATACGCGGTAGGTATCTTCCGAAAAGTCCTGATGGCCGGGCGTGTCCAGAAGATTTATTTCGCAATCCGCGTATTCAAATTTCATGACCGACGAGGTGACGGAAATGCCGCGATCTTTTTCGATAGCCATCCAGTCGCTCAAGGCGTGCTTTGACGCCTTGCGGGCTTTGACTGCCCCGGCAAGCTGGATGGCTCCGCCGAAAAGCAAAAGCTTTTCCGTTAGAGTGGTCTTGCCCGCGTCGGGATGGCTGATAATGCCGAATGTGCGACGGCGTTCAATTTCTTTTTGTAGATGTTTGCTCAAAATATACTATTCCCGAAAAGTCCAATTTAATCTCTATGGGTTAAATTCCCCGTCGCTTGCGATGAAGAAGAAATTATAATCCAACAAGATACCCCGCTGCTTGCGGCGGGGAGTTTCATTTAACAAGTGTTTATTAACTATAATAAAATATCTGTCAACAATTATCCCGCGTTTTCTATCCTTGTGTAAACCAAAACATTACCGGCCATACCTTCTTTGATGGCGTCTTCAGCTTTTAGTTCCTTCAAATAAATAAGGGTTTCATTCAACGCCAAAAATTTATCGAAATCGGAAAGCTCCGAGCCAAATATTTCGTGAGAAACGGCGTAGGTTGTCTTGGGCTTCACGTTCAGATGATCAAAGACCATCTTTTTTCTTTTTTTATGGTGCTGGCGTATTTCTTCTAATCTTTCCTTCAAATCGATAAACGCGTTGCCATGTCCCGGATATATTGTGGCGATAGGCAATTTCTCTATATCACTTAAGGAATCCAGATAAGTTGCCAATGGGCGGAAATTATCGTCAAATATATTGGGACTCAGAATCGGCGCTATATAAGGCAGAATATGATCACCGGCCAGCAGGAAACCTTCCTTTCGGAAGAAATAGCAAACATGTCCGGCGGCGTGTCCGGGAGTGAAAATGACTTCAAATTTCCAATCGCCGAATTCACGAAATTCGTTGTTCTGTAAGTAATTATCGGCATTAAATTCGGTAATGATGCCTCGTATATCTTCATATTCTTCGATTACNNACTGCTGAATCCGCCTGACGAAAATGTTGATATTCTTCGAAAGCCGCGGCAGAAAGATAAATTTTTGCGCCTGTCTTTTTTTGCAGCAAACCGGCCATACTGCAGTGATCTGTATGCACATGAGTCAAAAAAATATGCCGGATATCATTAATGCTTAAGCCCGCGCTTACCAAATCCTTCTCCAGAGTTTCATAAGAGCCGGGTATATTGAGGCCGGTATCAAAAAACGCCAGTTCACCATCATGAGCAAGAAGATAAACATGCACGTGCTTTAAACGATACGGCATCCGCAAAGTGATACGGTAAAAGTTTTTTTGAATTTCGCTGATCATGTATTGTTAAATTTCAGAAATGCTACCTGAATATTTTCTGGATTTTTTTATTCTTCTTTACGGCTTTTCTGCAGACGTTTTGTCGCGTCCAGCTCCATTTTTCGCAGGCGCACGCTCTGGGGAGTTACTTCAACCAGTTCATTTTCGGCAATGAATTCGATGGCCTGATCCAGAGACAGAACACGCGGCGGCCGTAGAATTATTGTGGCATCGGATGTGGATGCCCGCATGTTCGTCAACTTCTTTTCTTTAGTGATATTAACATCGAGATCGCTGTTGCGGTTGCGCTCTCCCACGATCATTCCTACATAAACTTCCGTGCCGACTTCCACGATCATTTCTCCACGGTCTTCCATGGCAAAGCTGGCGTAAGACGTGATACGTCCGGGACGGTCAGCCACTAAAACACCGGTCGTGCGTTGAGGAATCGGGCCGAACCAGGGAGCATAATTTTCCAACAGAGAATTCATTACTCCGCCGCCTTTGGTGTCCGTCAAAAACTGGCTGCGAAAACCGATTAACCCTCTGGACGGAATTAGAAACTCCATGCTGACTCTGCCGCTGCCCTTATTCACAAGACCCTCTAATCTCCCTTTGCGCACGGATAGTTTTTCCGTAATTTTACCGATAAAATCTTCCGGTATATCCAGAAATAATCTTTCCACCGGCTCCACAGTTTTGCCGTTTTGTTGTTTGGTGATGACCTGCGGACGGGAAACCATTAGTTCGTAACCTTCGCGACGCATTGTTTCGATCAATACCGCCATTTGCAGTTCGCCGCGTCCGCAAACTTCAAAGGCATCGGTTCTTTCCAGTTTTTTAATTTTGATGGCAACATTTCTCAGTGATTCTTTTTCCAGCCTCTCCAGCAAATGGCGTGAAGTGAGAAACTTACCTTCTTTACCGGCAAAGGGACCGTTGTTGACATAAAACATCATGGATATAGTTGGCTCATCGACCAGCAGGCGGGGCAGCGGCTGCGGAGATGTAAAAGAAGAAATTGTATCGCCGATAGTGACATTTTCCACTCCGGACAGAGCAATAATGTCTCCGGATTCAACTGCAGTTACCGGTTTTTTTGCCAGACCGTAAAAAGTATAAAGAGCAGTTAGTTTGACGCCGGGAATTATTTTATCTTCAGTGCAAAGACTGTAATTGGTATTCATTTCCAATTTGCCGCTTTGCAGACGGCCGATGGCAATTTGTCCGACATAAGGATCGTAATCCAAATTGGTAACCAGAAATTGCGTAATGGCTTCATCATCTCCCTGCGGAGCCGGTACATGCTCAATGATTGTCTGGAGCAGCGGCTGCAAATCGGCGCTGTCATCGCCTAGTTTTCTATGGCTGACTCCGATTTTGGCATTGGTGTAAAGGATGGGAAATTCAATTTGATTTTCTTCCGCGCCTAAATCGATGAAAAGATCGTAGGAATCATTAATCACTTCGTCAATACGGGCATCTCTTCGATCAATTTTATTGATGACTAAAATTATCGGCAGACGCAGTGCCAGAGCTTTTTTTAAAACAAATCTTGTTTGCGGCAACGGTCCTTCACTGGCATCAACTAGGAGAATCGCTCCATCAACCATATTGAGGCTGCGTTCCACTTCGCCGCCGAAATCGGCATGGCCGGGCGTGTCGACAATATTAATTTTTACCCCGTTGTATTCCACCGCGGTATTTTTCGCCGTGATGGTGATTCCACGCTCTTTTTCCAGGTCCATCGAATCCATAACGCGATCTTCTACAACCTGATTAGAACGAAAAACTCCTGTCTGTTTCAACATGGCATTAAGCAGCGTGGTTTTGCCATGATCGACATGGGAAATAATAGCAATATTCCTTAAATGATCTTTTTTCATTTTTTAATCCTTTTGGGTTATGGTTTTGAACTGAATTATATGATTTATAGCAGTTTTGAACACAACCAATTTTTACTTAGGGATGGTTAAAAATATTCTTTCTTAAAAAGAATTATAACAAAAAACTCGTATTTAAACCAGATATTTCTTTAAAAACAATTTATGCCGCCTATATTAAAAACTTTAATGAGGTCGCTATGAAGAGGCGCTACGCGTTTATACTCTAGTAAGTCAATAATGTTCTTGACTTGTAAGCGCCCTTTTTTTATAGTCAAAAATAAATTCTTAGTCACTGATGTTAGTCTAATGAAGACAATTTGATATAAATATTTCTGGGGAGTTTAGGAATGTCATTATGCTGAATTTTTTACCATCCAGTTTATTGGGAGTCATCGCGGGTTTGCTTTTGGTCGTGAATGTGTTGATATGGACGTCTCTCTTGTTCATGTTCGCCATTCTGAAATTTCTTTTACCGCTGCCGCAGTTACGCCGGGGGTTCAACTGGATTCTTCATCGGATTGCGGAAAATTGGATTACTTGTAACAGTGGGTGGATGCGCCTGACCCAAAAAACCCAGTGGGATGTGCAAGGATTAGAGGGTTTGAATTATCACGGCTGGTATTTGGTCGTCAGTAATCATCAATCCTGGGTTGATATAATTGTATTGCAGCATCTGTTGAATCGCCGCATTCCCTTGCTGAAATTTTTCCTGAAGAGGGAACTTATTCGAGTGCCGATAATGGGTCTTGCCTGGTGGGCGCTGGATTTTCCTTTCTTACATCGCCACGGCTTTGAATATTTGAAAAAGCATCCCGAACAAAAAGGCAAGGATTTTGAAACAACGCGCCGGGCCTGTGAAAAGTTTGCGCATATTCCCACAAGCGTGATGAATTTTCTCGAAGGCACACGCTTTACCAACGCAAAGCACGCCCGGCAAAAAAAGGAGTACAAATTCCTGTTGCGCCCGAAATCCGGCGGCTTAGCGCTGGCGCTAAATGTGCTGGGCGACAAGTTTAATTCTTTACTGGATGTTACCATCGTCTATCCGGACAGCATTCCAACCTTCTGGGAGTTTCTCTGTGGCAAAGTCAAACGTATAATTGTCCGTATGAAGACAATAGAAATTCCGCAACAGTTTCTGCACGGTGATTATGAAGGCGATCCGGTCTTTCGCGATGCCATGCATAAATGGGTACAGCAACTGTGGCGGGAAAAAGACCTGCAGATAGAATCACTGAGAAAAAAGGCCGGATCCATCGAATGACCGGGTCTTTTCCGATCTGGTTAATCCGTTTGATTTCTAAGCACATTTTCTCTTTTCATTCTTATTTAAAAAGAGTAAGATTGCCCCGAAAATCGGAAAAAACCAACTTGGTATATTAATTGTTCCCGAAGCGCTGCGCGCTTCGGGAACGCCCGGCTGAGCCGAGCGCGATTATTCCCTCGCGCGCTGACTCGCGCTCGGGAACAATCGGCTGGAGCGGAAGTCCCTGCGGGACTCGGCTCAGCCGGGCGTTATGCACCAATAAATTAATGGGAGGCCTACATGTTATCAGTGAAAGATTTTTTAGAAGAACATCCAATTAATTATATAGTTATTGAATTAAGTGATATTGTATTTAAAAAATGTGGACTTGATATTCTTGAGGAAGGTATATGGGGTAGTTCCAATAAAAAAGGATGGTCTCAACGTGTTGACCCTGCGCAACCGCAAATGAATATACAAAGGCATGTTCACGTTGCAAAGGATAAACATATTAATACCAAGAGCCAGCAAGTCGCTTGGAATCAAGATCGTACAAGGCATGATAGAAAGTCATTTAACGCCAATTTATCCGGCATTGAAACGGCAAAGCAGATTGCACGGGATGCCTTAGGACTAGACCAAACTTCTATATTAGAGCAAATGACGAAGGCAAAGCAGTTAATGTTAATAACA
The DNA here is from genome assembly GCA_003141615.1 of Syntrophaceae bacterium. Lineage (GTDB taxonomy): Bacteria > Desulfobacterota > Syntrophia > Syntrophales > Smithellaceae > Smithella. Next base: position 1,092 of record PLMV01000159.1, on the reverse strand, counting down.
GAATCGGTCGACGATGTAATTAGTTCTTCGCCGTTTGATCCTATTTACTTGTCATTAACACTTGATTATAAGAAATAAATGCATAACAAAATCAATACAGCCGATCGCTGCGCTCCGGCTGATTTTTTCGTTGGGCGAAAGAGTTGTATTAATATCAATAAAATTATGATAATTATTAACTATGATTCAAAAAGTTGTCCGCAAAAGCAATCTTAATAACAAACAATCTGTGAAGGATGATCTCTCGTACTGGTTGAGTCGTCCGGCGGAAGAACGTGTCGCCACCGTCGATTACCTGAGAAGGCAATATTATGGAAGCACAGAAGGACTTCAAAGAATTGCTCGAGTTATTCAACGGGCATAAAGTTGAATACATGATTGTCGGCGCTTATGCCCTCGCATATTATGGAGCGCCGCGTTTTACCGCTGATATTGATATCTTTGTTCTCCCTTCACCCGAGAACGCCAAAAAAATCTTATCTGCCTTGTCTGATTTTGGTTTCAGCGCTCTGAACCTGACAATTGAAGACTTTCAGAATCCTAGCTCGGTTGTTCAGCTTGGTGTTCCTCCTGTTCGCATTGATATAATAACTTCACTTACCGGAGTCGCATGGGAAGATGCGGATAAAGGAAAGCAGGAAGGTTTATACGGAGATGTTCCTGTACATTTTCTTGGCAAAGAACAATATATAGCCAATAAACGGGCCATCGGCCGTAAAAAAGATCTAGCGGACCTCGAATCTCTTGGCGAAGAATAATTTGCAGTAAAACCTAACAAGAAACTATTGGCGTAATCTTTTCGTTTGTCGAAAAACAGCAATGTTTTGAACATCACATAAAATGCGAACTTCTAATCTTTTCAATGGAGGTTGATTAGTTCATACCGCTTTGATTTGAAGCTGCCGCCTATTCGGCGTCACTTCCCGGTAGGGTAAGTGTTATTTTTTATTGCGCCCCCCTCTGGTTGCGCACCCGGTCAAAGGACCAGATCCGGCAAGGAGGAGCGCCAGAATACAATTTTTGCATACACTAATGATTAAGTCGATTTTATCAGGATACCGAGGCGGTTAGGAGGAGGTTCCGCAGGCGTAT
>PLMV01000121.1 GCA_003141615.1 Syntrophaceae bacterium | reverse complement strand
ATCCTGGTTAAAATATCCGCCTGCGGCATTTGTCATACGGAATTAGACGAGATTGAAGGAAGAACTCCTCCGGCGAGACTGCCGGTTATTCCAGGGCATCAAGCGGTCGGTATTGTTGCTGATCGCGGTAAGCTGGCACGAAAATTTAAAATTGGCGACAGAGTTGGAATAGGCTGGATTAACTATGCCTGCGGCTGGTGCCCGGCTTGCATTTCCGAAAATGAAAATCTCTGCAGTGATTTCAGAGCAACCGGCAGGGATGTCCACGGCGGTTATGCCGAATATCTGGCGATAGCGGAGGGTTTCGCCTTTGCCATTCCGGATGTTTTTTCAGATGTTCAGGCCGCGCCGCTGTTATGCGCCGGAGCTATAGGATATCGCTCTCTTCGCTTGGCCAATTTAGCCGATGGACAGCGTCTTGGGCTGGCTGGATTCGGCGCTTCCGCTCATTTGGTATTGAAGATGGTTCGTTACCGCTATCCTCATACGAAAATATTCGTTTTTGCCCGCAATAAAGATGAACAGAGTTTTGCCCGTGAACTGGGCGCTGTCTGGGCAGGGGATATAAGCGCGGAATCACCGAAGAAGCTCAATGCCATTATCGATACAACGCCTGTATGGAAAACGATTGTAGAGGCTTTAAAAAATCTGGAACCGGCAGGAAGGTTGATCATTAACGCGATCCGCAAAGAAGACAGGGATAAGAATTATCTTATGCAACTGGACTATGGCAATCATCTTTGGCTGGAAAAAGAAATAAAAAGTGTGGCCAATGTGACACGCCGTGATATTGAGGAATTTTTAACTCTGGCTGCTCTAATACCAATAATACCGGAAGTGGAAGAATATCCGCTTAGCGAAGCCAATCGCGCTCTCGTCGAAATAAAAGAAGGCAATATCCGCGGCGCCAAAGTTTTGAGAATCAGTTGATCTTGTTTTCAGTTATCATCCTGCCAGGTGGCTATATAATCCAATGATTTTTCTTTTGGGGCAGCGGCATCAATTTGCCATTTTCCCTTAAGGCCGGTCTCCTGCGCGGTTAACGCGAAATGACACATCGCGATGCCCATATCAATATTTTGCAGAGAAACGTGCCACAGCGAATTATAGCCGAAGGCGCGGGAGAGATAGAAATGAAAAATATTTTGTTCCGTATCCCGTAAAATACGCCAGGGCTGTTTGTTGGAGGCTGAAGGAGCAAGCCGCAGGTTCTCCAGCGCCTCCGCGTATTTTCCCGCTTGTGATTGCGTTAATGGTTGCAAAAAATTTCCGGCAAAGAAAATATCAGACCAGGGTTTCCTATTGTCTGATCCCGCGCTCCAGCGCATCATTCTTTCTGTAAATGATTTTTGTTGGGCTGGGTAACCGACCGGGCTTACCGTTGGTAGCACTTCCCCTTTCTGTAAACCTATTGCTTGAGAAAATCTGCTGCTCTGAAAAGTTCCACCCAGCCAGCAAGTCCCTAATCCCAATTTCGTTGCCTGCAGAATCAATTTCTCCTTACAATAGCCGTAGTCTTCCAGCGCCAGATGACCGTTCTGAATACTGCCCACAAGAAAAATTTGAGCATTTTTAATTACGCCGTATGTGCCCAATTTTTTCCATTCTTGAGGCGGTAATGAGGTTAACTTGATTAATTTAAATTTTGGTTGATTGCCGAAAGGCCCTGTATGGACAGCGTTAATTGAGGCGGAAAATTCCTGAAGAACTTTATCTTCAATAGGCCTTTCCGCATAAGTTCGACAGGATATGCGCTTTTTGATTATTTCGGTTATTTTCGGCATATATTTTCCTCCAAAATTATTGTCCAAAATTATTGTTGGCAAAATCCTTTTGTAAATGTATTATTAGCTTATATTAAAAGAAAGTATTTTTGTAAAGCTTGTTCAATCTTCGCGGAGAGCCGATTATGAAAATAGCCAGTGTAGATGATATGCGTTTTATGGATCGCTATGCCATTGAGAAGTTGGGGATTGCCGAAGAAATCCTGATGGAGAATGCCGGACTTGCAGCGGTAAATGTGTTGCGAAATAAAAGCTACATACGCGATAAAAAATTTGTCATCTTTTGCGGTTCCGGCAATAACGGCGGTGACGGGCTGGTAATTGCCCGCTTGCTTCATTCCAATGGCGGCCGCGTAAAAGTGTTTTTACTTGCCGACAGCAAAAAGTATCAGGGCGCGGCAAGAACAAATATGGCGATAATTGCGCGACTGCCGATAGAAGTGATTAAACTGGAAGGTGCGGCGGCCGTCAAAAAGGATGTTGCTCATTGTGATGTGGTTGTTGACGCTATTTTCGGCACCGGCCTTGATCGCCCTGTCGCCGGATTGGCCGCAGAAGTAATTGCGCTGATCAACAAAAGTAAAAAGAAAGTTTTATCTCTCGATATTCCTTCCGGCATTAATGGTAATACGGGCGAAGTAATGGGAGCGGCAGTTAAAGCGGATTATACAGTTACTTTCGGTTTGCCCAAAATCGGAAACATGCTTTATCCCGGTTATGAACTTGGCGGGGAATTATTTGTCAGTCACATTTCCTTTCCGCCTTCGCTGACTGAAGGCAACGATCTCAAAATTGCAACCAATGATTATGTGGCTTTATCGCCGAGACCTGCCGAAGCTTATAAAGGTTCAACGGGTGATGTTCTCATTATTGCGGGAGCGGCTAATTACTGTGGCGCTCCTTATTTTGCGGCCATGTCCTTTTTAAAATCAGGCGGTGGTTACGCGCGGCTTGCCGCGCCGCGTTGTGTTGTGCCTGTTGTAGCGAAGCGGGGCAGGGAGATTGTTTATTTGCCGCAGGAAGAAACAGCGGCGGGAAGTATTGCCTTTAAGAACAAAAGAAAATTGCTGGAGGCGGCGGCAAAAGTGGATATGGTGGTTATCGGCCCCGGCCTTTCCTTGCAGGAAGAAACGGTAAANNTGGGGGAAATGGCGCGGCTTACCGGAGTGTCCGCGGCGGAAATCAGCGGCAATAAAATTGCGGTTTTGCGGGAGACGACAGAAAGACTTAAAGCAACGATTATTTTGAAAGGCGCGCATTCACTGATTGGCACTAGAGGTGGCAACGTTTATATCAATTTGAGCGGCAATGCCGGGATGGCAACAGCCGGTTCGGGCGATGTCCTCACCGGCTGTATTGCGGCAATGTATGGATTGGGATTAAAGCCTGATGAGGCGGCACGCAAAGGAGTATTCTTACACGGCTATGCCGGAGATCTGGCGGCGGTAAAAAAGGGCGCCGACGGCATCACGGCAAGGGATATTATGGAATTTCTACCGCAGGCGCTGAAACACGACCGCACAGGAGTTATCGGCGCAAAATATTATGAACCTTTCAACGCACAGGGGGCAATCCTATGAAGGATCAATCACTCCGGGTATTAATAGTTGAGGATTCGGAAGACGATACACTGCTGGTTCTCCGGGCGCTGAAAAAAGGTGGCTACAATCCGTTGTATGAACGAGTGGAAACCTCCGCCGCCATGAAAAAAGCCCTCAAAGAAAAGCAATGGGACATCATCCTTTGCGATTATAAAATGCCGAAATTCAGCGGAAAGCAAGCCATTGCCCTGCTAAAGGAAACAAATATCGATATTCCTCTTATCATCGTATCCGGTACCGTCGGTGAGGAGACGGCTATTGAGTGCATGCGCTCAGGCGCTCATGATTATGTCATGAAGGATAGCTTATCGCGTCTCTGTCCTGCCATAGCCAGAGAATTAGAAGAGACAGAAGTTAGAAACAAGCAGAGGCAAGCAGAAAACACTCTGCGAGAAGGCGAGGAGAAATATCGAACCATTCTGGAAAATATCGAAGAGGGTTATTACGAAGTAGATATTAAAGGTAACTTCACCTTTTTCAACGATTCAATGTGCCGAATCCTTGGGTATCCTCAAGAAGAAATGATGGGCATGAATAACCGTCAGTTTACAGACAAAGAGAACGCAAAAAAACTTTTTAAAACATTCAATGAAGTCTATAAAACAGGGGAACCCGCCAAAGAATTCGATTGGCAGATTATCAGAAAAGATGGGACCAAAAGATACGTTGAAGTATC
>PLMV01000060.1 GCA_003141615.1 Syntrophaceae bacterium | reverse complement strand
CTGAATGAAGCCAAAACGGATGCTTTCGAACTGATTGAGAAAGATCCCTTCCTTGAGAAAACAGAGCACACCCTGCTCAAAGCCATTCTTCTGCACAAATGGCAGGGACGTCTCGAACTGGCGAAAACGGGATAGACGATACAGTCCTACCGAATGCACAGGCATAAAGGTTGTTCCCATATCCGGGAAACCTGACAAGAAAGCCGTTTCGACAAGCTATGTTGAACGGTAAAACCTGACCATGAGAATGTCAATGAGGAGATTCACAAGGCTTACTAGTGGATTCAGCAAAAAGATTGAAAACCTTGAGTATGCCGTGGCGCTTCATTTCATGCATTATAACTTTTGCAAGATTCACAAGACCCTGAGAGTAACACCGGCAATGGAAGCGGGAATTGCGGATCATGTGTGGACTTTGGAAGAAATCGTTCAATTAACTGTCGTGGATGATTTACGCAATTCATCTCCGCTTCGAAGAATATAGCGGGCGCTGGGGTCTCTATCCATTTTCTTAGATTTTCGGACATCATCTAAGATTCCTCTTCCTTTGAGTCCTTTGAGCAACTTGCTAGACGCGGGCCAACTCTTCCCAGTTAAGCGCTGGGCTTGGCTCACGCTAATCTGCCTATTCTCGGCAAGGAAGTTTATTATTCGAAGCTCATTTTCACTTAGAGTTTTGGCAATTACCGCACCAATAATTGAACTAGCATCTTTATCAACATATACCTTTCGAACGGCAATATTATTTCGAAGGGTAACTCTGACTAGCGCATAGTTGACTTCTTTCCGTCTAAATTCTGGCTTAGGTAGCCCCAAGCTGGTCATGGTGTCTCTGATGCGTCTTGTGCCCTCATGTGTGCATTTTACGAAGTTTAGGTAATACATTGCTTCCATCAAGTATGAATTTCTCGGAACGTGCATATCGTAAATGTTTTCTGGCGTAACCAAAGGCAGAAACCCGCCCGGACTTTCAATAACCAAGCGATCATCAAACATTTTCACAAAGATGTTCATGCTTTTTTGGCTATAGGAACGATGAACACATGCATTAACAATAGCCTCATACCATGCTTGCTTGGGATATTCGGGAGCAGTATAGAATATTCCGTCTTTGCCAAGACGGCTAAATTCCCGTATTTGCCCATCCATCACTTTTTCGAAGGTGATGATTTGTTTGGGAACGGGGCCTTGGTCTACTATTATATCTTTTATTGCGTTGAATTTTTCTCCCGTTCCTTCCGTTTCGCCATCGAAGCGTAAGAAGCGAATTTTACAACCAGGGAAGCAGCTTCTGGGGTCATTTGCAAAGAGCAATGTGCATGCGTTATTCGGAACAAATTTCCCCGAAACGGATTTTCCTAAATGATTAATCTGGAGAATATCTTCAATTGTATGTCTTGAATTAAGTTGCCTATTTTCTTTGTAAGAATCGACAAATTGCGTTATTAAGCTCGTGTCGAAATCTTGCGGATACTCCAATCCGCTAGGCTCTTGTTCAAAATCAACTTGCCCTTTTTCGATTTCTACTTCATGTGCCTCTTTTTCTGATAATTTTTTCTTAGTATCTGCACTACGAATAAAGGCTTCGCTTCGAACGGTTCGAATTAATTTATTTTCTCGGTAAAATATTCGAAGCAAGATTACAAAGTCATTTTCTCCATCAGGAAGTCTGACGTTGACCCGCTTTATGTCATATCTGGCGTCGGGACAGTAAATATCGCCTGCCCGCTCAATTTCATTGATATGATTTTGACCACCCTTGATGCAACCAGACATAGTGCCATCATTCTCTTGGCCGATGACAATAATGCCACCATCTGGTTTTGTGTTAGCCCACATGGAAAAATAATCTCCGAGGGCAGAAATATGCACACCAATTGGCTTTCGCTCAATTCTTCTATCCTCCTTAAGTTCCTCAAGAAGAGATTGGTTAACTATATCATAGATTTCAGTTACAGATAGAAGCAGGGAATTTTTAATAGGCGGAGGAAACAACTCAAAGGCAAGTTGATTGTTACTTGTTTTCTGATTTTTTTTCGCGTCATTTCTGTACTATAAAATTGTCAATCTATCATGTCAATAAAATATTCAAAAATACGTCACGACCCGATTTTCAAACTGAGACACTACCTTACTGTCAATTTGTTTGACAAAATCGCGTAACCTGATATAGAAGCGGTCGATATTTGACGGCTTCTGCCATTAATGCGATAAGGCATTATTCGAGGAAAATCAGGCTATGAAAAAAATCTTCCTGGGTTTAATCGGTTTCGGAACGATCGGCAGCGGAGTGGTAAAACTCCTGCAGCAGAGCGGTGAGCTTATAGAAAAACGGCTGGGGGCCAAACTGGTCCTGAAAAAAATCGCCGATCTGGATATTATAACCCCCAGAGTCGTTCCCGTTAAGAAGGATTTACTCACCACAGATGCCAAAGTCATTCTGAACGACCCTGACATTCATATTATTATTGAATTGATGGGTGGCTATGAACCGGCACGTTCCTTTATCCTCGCGGCCATGCGCAAAAAGAAGCATGTCGTCACGGCGAATAAAGCGCTGCTGGCCACCTACGGCAATGAGATATTTCAGGCTGCGGAAAAAAACAGGGTGGATATCGGATTTGAGGCCAGTGTGGGCGGGACGATCCCCGTGATCAAGACCCTCAAGGAATCCCTGGTGGCCAACCGGATCAAATCCATATTCGGGATTATGAACGGCACCTCAAATTACATTTTGACAAAAATGACGGATGAAGGAAAGGCATTTGATGTCGTCTTGAAAGAAGCTCAGGCCCTCGGCTTCGCAGAAGCAGATCCCACCTTTGATATCGAGGGGGTGGATGCGGCTCACAAATTAGCCATTACCCTGTCGCTGGCCTATGGTAAAAAGGTGAACCTGAACGATCTTTACCGTGAAGGGATCTCGGACATCAGCCAGCAGGACATTGAATTTGCGAAGGA
>PLMV01000101.1 GCA_003141615.1 Syntrophaceae bacterium | reverse complement strand
ATTGATGGATGGATCGGGCGTTTCCACGTATACCGCGCCGAGGGTGTGCTTCCAGTAGTTCGTGACGACTTCGAGCGCGCTGTGCGCTGCAACAGATCCTCGAAAACGTTGCACTACCTGGCACACATCATCGCCGTTTCGAGCTGCCCCAAGCCTGAAAGTGATCTCGCGTTCTTGCCCATCGGCCAGCTTGAACGGTACCTGGATTGCGGCACAGGGATCAAGTGCCGCGCCTACCCTGCCGGAAAGACGCGATGACGACATAGCAGTCGGATTCTGTAGCGTTCCGTTGCGACCAATGAATTCAGTCCTGTCACCGCTGAAACTTCGCGTCGCATCGTCCACATCGAAAAAAGCAACCCGTGTTTCGAACTCCTCGTTGTATACATTACGCGCCAAGAGCGCGCCGCTGTCGGGATCGATCTCCGTGATCACATGCATCATCGATTTTGGCCGCAGGTCTCCCAGCACCCATTCAATGTATCCGGTGACGGAGAGGCGGCGCAACCGGCCTGATTTGTTGCACACCCTCAACACCGCGAACTTGACCGGTGCATCCAACGCCACATAAACCCGTAGTTCGGAGTCAATACCATCCTCTGTATGGGTAAACACGCTGTAGCCGAATCCGTGCCGGCAAACGTAATATCCCTCTCCGCGGCTGGGCCAGGGCGCAGGCGACCAGAAGTGTCCACTTGCTTCATCCCTCAGGTAAAAGGCTTCGCCGCCGGAATCGCTTACGGGGTCGTTCGACCAGGGCGTGAGTAGAAATTCCTGCGCGTTCTCGCTCCATGTGTTGGCGCAGCCGCTTTCCGAAACGATGGCGCCGAATGATGGATTCGCTAGTACGTTCACCCACGGCGCCGGTGTCATCTGACTGGGTGCGATCGTAACGACGTACTCGCTTCCATCAGGTGTGAATCCGCCAAACCCGTTGTAAAACATCAGATTGCCGCGAGAAGACTCGACGGCCGCCACTGGTTCTGTGTGCAGGGTTTGAGTTGGTATAAAAAGCGGAACAACGGCGTCAGCAAGGCTGCGCCGGTTGATCTGTTCCGCAAGCGTGCCACCTCTGTCATCGAGCACCACGCGAGCAACCGACTGAAGCAGAATCATGTCCTCACTGGACAAAGGCCCTGCCAGTCTCACGAATATTCCTCCCGGCTTATCGCTAAGATCGGCTTCGGCGCCAGTGGCGATCAGCTTCACGATCTGATCGTGAAGCGATTGCCGGTTGCCGGCACCTTCTGAGCTGCAGATCACCAGATCGACTGTCAGTCCCTTTAAACGCCAGTAAGCATGGGCCTGCAATAACTGGCGCACCAAATCCATATTGGCAGGTTCCCCGATCTGCAACAGCACGATCGGTAAATCCCCGGAAATTGAATTGCCCCATAAACCGGATTGCCCCCTGTGGTTCTTGATAATAATGTCAGGATCGGCGCGCAATGAAGCATTGGCGTAAATAATAGAGTCGGCGAGTCGGCCATAGAGTTGTGCGTCGGCTTGGGTCGCATTGAGCTGCCGCATGATCGACTGGCTGTGCGTACACGCCAGGCCGAAGACGTGATCGGTCAAATGCGTATCCTGGTATTTTTCGATGAGTTTCAAGCATGCGTCACGGGTCTCACCGATGCCGGTGATGAAAGCAACTGTTGCCGATTGTTCCGATTCCAGTGTTATCCGGTATCGGATAGCGACAATCGGATCAAGTACGGAACCCTCGCTGTCCGACAGCGTCGTGACATTAAGCATCGCCTGCGGATTGACAAGCGTATTTCCGCGGCCAATGAAACGCATCCGGTCCGTTTCATACGAGATGTCGCCCGGAAACGACTCACTGGAAACAAATAGGTGAAACATCCACAGTGACGCATGGTCGGCAGCGCCAGACCGGCGATTACACAGGATTGCCTGCTGCTCACGGACGATCTCCGTTCGGACAAAAAGATTGCTGAAAGCGGGATGCGCAGCATCGCTAGCAGCCAATGCGAGAACCACTTCCGCATAACTCGTCAGGTCGATTACCTTGCGTGCTCCTGAGCGGTTTGTGATGCCAATTCGCCGTACTTCGACGTCATCCTCCGGCGAAACGGCAATCTCCGTGTATGTATCCATGCCCTGTTCCAAACACCGGAATACCGCACACGCCTCCGAAAACTTTGTTCGATATGCCGCTGATGGATTGAGTGCTGGTTGATAGGTAGTTGACCAGAACGCACCGTTCGCCACATCGCGCAGATAGCAGAACGTGCCCCAATTGTCTCGTGTGCTATCTTCGCGCCAGCGCGTAACCGAGATGTCCTTCCAGCGACTGTAGCCGCCTCCCGCGTTTGTGATCATGACGTGGTATCGGCCATTCGACAGCAATTGCACTGCCGGTATCGGCGTGGTGGCACCATACAAAACGCGCACTGGTGCTTCCAGCATGCTGTCCACAAGCTCAGGGTTCATAACCAACCCCCGCTAAAACCAGCACGCCTCAAGCCGCCGGCGATGTATGGGCAGTTTCGCATCAATCGCCACAATAAGCAGGTACGATAGTTTTCGATCATCAAAACAATCGGCCCTTGATTAAGCCCGTAATGCCACGGCGATACCCAGCCAAAGGGATTGCTCGATTTTACCGGGTAGGTCGGATTGAATGTCGCCTTGAAGCCATAGGGGTGGTCCATTTTCCAATTGATCTCGTGTACCAGATAGTCGATCGCGGGCAGCACGATCTCCGGCGCGAACGGCAGCGATGTCACTACCGCCCACGGCGCGATGGTGCCGTCGTCGGGCCCATACGGTACGCCACGCCCCAGATAATCGAAAAATTGGCGCTCGATGCCGTTCACTTTGATTGTGTCTGGGCCGGGGCCGTCGCTTGCGGTAATTCCCCAGCAATTGCGGCCATAGCCCTCGAACTTAAGCGGGTTGTCCATCGCGTACTGCTGTTGCACATAAGTCGCGCGGCGGCTGTTCTCGAAATAGTCTATGCCTTTGCCGCGCATGAATGCGTCCTGAATGCCGCGAAAGTCGATCCAGACATGCGAGAGCTGGTGCGTGAATAAGGACCCGGCGTAAAGATATTCATATCCGTAACAGCGTTCCCACCGGTAAGTCGAAGTCCACACGGTGTAGCAGCTCTCGGGCAACGGGTGAGTGGGAGAGCCCAGTCCTAGGATATACAACAACATCGCCTCATCATAGCCTTCCCAACGGTATGCGAGAAATCCACTTTCGGGCTTCCAGCCGTGCGTAACCGTTGTGCCAAGGTTTTGCGCCCATTGCCAATCCGCGCGGCGATAAAGCGCGTCGGCGAGGGTGCGGATTTCATGCTCGTCTACCGTATCCTTGTCAAAATAAACTCCCGCAGCTAACGCACCCGCCAGCAGAAAAGCGCTATCTACCGTTGACAGTTCGCATTGCCAGGCGCGCCGGCCGGTCTGCATGTCAAGAAAATGATAATAAAATCCTTGGTAGCCGGTAGCGTCGGGTTCAGGGCCTTGTGGACTGTTCCAGAAAAAACGCAACGTGATCAGCGTTCGTTTTGCCGCCGCTGCACGCGACATATATCCGCGCTCGACAGCCACCGGGTAAGCCGCCAGCGCTAAGCCGGTAGCGGCAATACTGGCAGGCCAATCCGATGCGTTCTTGTCGATCACCAGCCCGTTGTCCGGATTCGTCTCATGCAGAAAGTAGCTGAATGATTTGTGCTGAAGCTTTTCCAGCTCAGCGTCGGCAACAGCGTCCGGCTGCAGCTCAATATCATGCTCATTTTTCTTTTCAATCATGTTTTTTCCTCAAGCTATTTCCTGGCGACACCCCTACCGCAAGAGCGTCGTTGACGATTGTCTGTGCTTCATCCAGGATGCGGCGCAAATGATCCGCTCCATGGAAGCTCTCCGCATATATCTTGTAGATGTCTTCGGTCCCTGACGGACGTGCCGCGAACCATCCACTCTCGGTTAACACCTTCAGCCCGTCAATGGGCGCGCCGTTGCCCGGCGCGCTGGTAAGGATGGTCCGAATTTTTTCGCCAGCCAGTTCGGTAATCTTAACCTGCCGGGATGAGATCTTCGCCAACAGTTCTTTTTGCTCCTGGGTGACCGGTGCCTCAATGCGGGCATAGGCAGGCTCTCCAAACTCGCGTGTGAGTTCACGGTATATCTCGCCGGGATCGCGGCCCATTCGGGCTGTGATCTCTGCCGCAAGCAAAGCCGGGACGATTCCGTCCTTGTCCGTCGTCCAGGCGCTGCCATCCAGACGAACGAAAGACGCCCCAGCGCTCTCTTCGCCGCCGAAGCCAAGCGAGCCGTCAAGCAAGCCATCAACGAACCACTTGAAGCCAACCGGTACCTCGTAGAGTTTACGGCCAAGCTTCGTGGTGACACGATCGATCATCCGGCTGCTCACCACCGTCTTACCGACCGCCGCTCCCTTACTCCACTTCGTCCGGTGTTGGAAAAGATAGAAAATAGCGACAGAAAGGTAGTGATTGGGAGCAAGCAACCCCCCGCTTCGGGTGACAATCCCGTGCCGGTCGTGGTCAGTGTCGCAGGCAAAAGCAATATTGAAGCGATCTTTCAGGCCGATTAATCTCTGCATCGCGTAGGTTGAAGATGGGTCCATGCGGATCTGGCCGTCCCAATCCACAGTCATGAAACGGAAAGTCGGGTCGACGGCATCGTTCACGACCGTGAGGTTCAACCCGTAGCGCTCGGCAATCGGTCCCCAGTAGTGGACTCCGGCGCCGCCGAGCGGATCGACTCCCATGCTGATCCTCGCACCGCGAATGACGTCCATGTCGAGCACATTGGCGAGATCAGCAATGTAAGTATTGAGATAGTCGTGCCGGTGCGTTGTTGGGGCGCGAAGGGCTTTCTCGAAAGGAATCCTTTTCACACTCAGAAGTCCATTTTCTAAAAATTCGTTTGCCTTCGCCCCGATCCAATCGGTAACATCGCTTTCCGCCGGTCCGCCGTTAGGAGGATTATACTTGAGACCTCCGTCATGAGGCGGGTTATGCGAAGGCGTTATCACTATACCATCGGCAAGTCCTGTCTTGCGCCCACGGTTGTATGTAATAATCGCGTGAGAAATAACAGGCGTTGGAGTGTATTCATCTTTATCCGCGATCATGACTTCCACCCCGTTTGCCGCCAGCACTTCAAGAGAGCTGGCAAGAGCCGGTACGGAGAGCGCATGTGTGTCCATGCCGAGAAACAGAGGACCATCTATCTTCTGCTGTTTTCGGTAGATACAAATGGCCTGACTGATGGCGAGGATATGGCATTCATTGAATGCTTTATCGAAGGCGGAACCGCGATGTCCTGAGGTGCCAAACGCAACCCGTTGCGCCGGCACTGACGGATCAGGCACTTCAGTATAATAAGCCGTGATTAGTTTGGGCACGTTAATAAGCATCGCTGGCTCGGCAGGTTTTCCTGCATAAGAGCTTATTTTCATCGTTCTCCCTTTAAATTATTCTGATGACTTTTTTGTCAAGGCCGCCATCAGCTTTTCGAATGGTTCATCGAATTTCTTGACGCCTTCGTCTTCAAGCTGTTGAGTTACCTTACCGATGCTGATTCCGAGTTCCGGCAATCGTGCTATTATCCAGTTGGCTTCCTCAACATCTTGATCGAGGCGCAATTTCGGATCACCATGATTACGGTAAGCGTCGATGGTTTTCAGCGGAACTGTGTTTACAGTGTCCGAACCGATTATTGGTTCAATATATTTTATATCGCTGTAGTCCGGGTTCTTGGTACTTGTGCTGGCCCAGAGCAGTCGCTGTACACGAGCGCCCTTATCAGCCAGTTTCTTAAACCTGTTACTGCCAAAAATTTCCTTATAGATTTGGTAAGCCGCCTTAGCGCTTGAGATAGCCACTTGTCCATGCACCTTTTCCGCAATTTCCGTCTTCTTGCCGCCTGGATCAAGGAATTTCTCCACCAGCGGGTCCACCAGGGTGTCAATACGGCTTAAAAAGAAGCTAGCCACCGAGGCTATATGGTTCAAAGGCTTCCCTTGATCTGCGCGCGCTTCGAGACCTGCAATGAATGATCCAGCAACCTGTCGATAACGAGGCAACCCAAAGAGCAATGTCACATTGACATTGATCCCTTCACTGATGAGTTGACGGATGGCAGGCAGACCATCGGACGTCGCCGGGACTTTGATTAAAACGTTGGGCCTGTTCAGTGCAGTCCATAATCGTCGGGCTTCCTCAATTGTACCTTTGGTGTCATGCGCTAGATGAGGGTTGACTTCCAGGCTGACACATCCATCTTTGCCGTCAGTCTTTTCATACACAGACTTGAACTCATCAGCCGCATTCTGTACATCGCGCTGGCTGAGAGTTTCATAAATTGCGTTAACATCCATTTTCTTGAGGGCCATATCGCGAATATCCTTATCGTAAAGGTTGCTTTCAGCTATTGCCTTTTCAAATATGGATGGGTTCGAGGTCATTCCTCTTAGTCCATCTTCTTCAATCAAACGTCGAAGCTCACCACTGGCGATCAGATCGCGCCGGATATAGTCCAGCCAGATGGATTGGCCGAGTGTTGCCAATTGTTTCAAAGGATTCTCTTTCATTATTTTGCCCCTGCTATTTGATTCGATGAAAATCACGCATAATTGCAGATTCTTTGTTCATATTCATTTCAGGTCATACATCCACACCTTTTACGCATTTTCATTCTCTGTGGATTTTATTTTTCCTAGGAACTGAGTTTATTATATAACCAGGCAAAAATTGCGCCGCCTATTAAACCATCGAAAAAAGCCCAGACTAGACCTACCAGACTGCCTATGGGAGTAATGCTGTACCCTATGTAGCATTTGCTTATGAGCGTCGGCGCTCCCAATGCTTTCCCTATAATTATCATCCACCATGTACCGAAAAACAAACCGAAGCCCCATAAAAGCCCAAATGTCAGTCCGAAAGCCTTTGTGTTAAGTTTCATAGCACATCCTCCTTTTTTATCATTCCAGCGCCGCAACTTTCCTCAGGCACGTTGGAAACGTTTTGTACTCGATATTTTGCCTTAAGAAATATTTTGGCTAATTCCCCCCAGGCGAACGCATTTCCCGTAACTTGACGCGGGTTAATCGTTTTCTGCCGCCAGATCCTTGCAGAGACAGAAATCACCTGCCTATTACTGCGCCTTCAGGCGTTTTATCAAATCTCTCATTATGGTTGCTCTTTCTTCCAGTGCATGGAGGAACTTCTTACTGTCCGTATCCGCCATTTCTCTTTCCAGATCCGGTAGATATCTTTCGAGAATCCGTAGCAGCTCTTCTTCTTCCCTCGATGTTAGATTGATTCCTGACATGGCAATTTCTCCTTTTTTTTAATTTTTAATAACATTAATAATATGATAGCAAATAACCTGCCAACAACTGAAGAAGAGCCAAATACTTGGATTCGTTCTTTCAGAACAAGGGAGTAGATAAATAGGAGAGAATAATAGAAAAGCATGAAATGATTCGTTTGACCTCAATATTTGGTGGAGCCTCAATATATTGAGGGGTACTTGGAAGAGTGACCCATTTCCCATCACGTTTTCTCCGGGCATTGATCGCCAAGTAGTCTCTTTGCTTTCAATATCTACCTAACGTTTGGTTTGTTCTTCGTCTTCAAAGCATCATCAATTTTCTTCTTTATAGCCTGATCATTAAACATCTTTTCCAAAGCACCAGAAAGCACCGCACTTATTTGTTTATGAATTTTTGTTAGTCATCCAACCCTTTCAATCGTGATAATTAAATTCTCTGCCACCTGCGATAGTTCGACGGCTTTTTCCCGGTTCAAAGAAGATGGAGTAAAACGTAGCATGTCGCACTCTAAAATAAAGCTCTCCAATTGTTTTTGTGCCTCTAGTGAAAGACCTTTATTGCTCAATATTTCCCTTAAACCATCGGTGGTTATTCCAGCGGCGGAAAATCCATATTTATCACCCAGGTATTTGGCTGTGGAATTAAATATTTCTCCCAAAAATTCTTTCAATTCGTTTTTCTTTAATATATGGAAAGCTTTTTTTAATCTTTTTTGGGCTACCTTGAGCGCCTGTTTTTGCCTCAGTTTTGTCGGATTGGCAACTAATCTTTTCTGATATCTTCTATACGAAACAAAAATTATTGTAAGGACGATGATCACTAAAACCGGCAGCCCAAAATATACTGAAGTCACTATTGCAAAAATAGTGGCGCCGATTTTTTGCCATGGAATAATAATAAGCGCTGTCTGCTTTTTAGCGGATTCATCGTTCAGCCCTTTCTCATATTCCTGAGGCAGGGGAACTTTGGATGGAAGAATATTCAGTCCCAATTCACGGCTCTTCAGGGTGTGGTATTCTTTTTTGACCGGATCAAAATAAGAAAATTCAAAAGGCGGCAGGGTAAACTTGCCATCTTTTAAGGGGATGAGGACGATATCAAAGCTTTTGCTGCCGGATACACCGTTTTGCTCTTTGACTAGATCCTCTTTGCCATTGGCGGAGAGTTTTTTGAATTCTCCCGGTAAAGAACTTACCGGTTCGGAAATCGTCTGGATATTTCCTTTTCCCCATATTTTTGCCGTTATCTGGACAGGCTGTCCTCTTTCAATCTCATTTTGCTTGAGAGAGACATCCATTTGATAATCGCCCACTGCTCCGGAAAAATTATTCGTCTTCCCTTTTTCCGGCAGTGGCATAACCTTGATCTTCAGCGGATTGGTTTTTATCGTTTGAGCAGAATTGAACGGATCGGTCTGCACGACCAGTGTTGCCGGACCAATGGTAAAGTCTCCGGCCGTTGTCGGGAAAAGAACAGTCTTAAAATCTTGGGCCATATACTTAATCCCATTGAGCGTAACTTCGCGTAAATTTTTATCTGTCGGCAGATTAATCGCCCAGAATCCAGTAGTATCAGGTGGTGAATATGAAGGACTCTGAAAAAGATTTACTCTTCTATAAAAAGTGAAAGTCAAAAGAATCTGCTGATTGACATAGACTGTGGTTTGGGAAGCTTTAAGATCGACTTTGACCGGATCCTTGACTGCCGACTGCTGGCGAAAGCGCGAGAAAGGCGATTTAAAGAATTCATCAAAATCATCCCACATGCCGGGTAATCTTGAACGACCTCCTGTTTGAGTTCCATGCTGTGTTTTGTTGCCTTCTGCTTTGGTGATCTTTATATCAATCGGTTCCGTCGTATAAGTTTGTCCGTTAATATTGATGCTGGCCGAACCGATGTGCGCCTGACCGACTCTTTCCGGCTGAAGTGTGTAAATGAAGGATTTGGAAACACTCATCTGGCCGTTAATAATTGAGATATTGGAAGACTGGGATGTCCCCATAACATTTAGATTTACAAACTTAGGCAGGTTCGGGCTGGGCGCATTACCGGCAGAGTTTCCCGATACCGATACAGTATATTGCAATGTATCATCCAGTGCCACTGTAGTTTTATCCACACTGGCATTGAAGGTTACGTCAGCCGCAAAGGCGGTACTGAAAATGAAAAATGCAAAACTAATCACTAAACTTATTTTACCAATCCTTGACATCGGCACTACCTCGTCCACCTTTCATTTTTTGCGTTTTATGCTTTTCCTTATCCTCAAGAGCATTTAATATTCGCAGTGCGTCTTCTTTGCTCATCTGGCCGGGTTTGGTTTGCTTTTGCTGGTTTTGCTCTTTTTCTTTATCCTTGTTCCCGGATTTATCGTTAGGCTTTTCTTGTTCCTTTTTTTGATTTTCTTTCTTTTCGTCTTCCTTCTTCTGTTTTTCGTTATTCTTTTCTTTCTCCTGTTTGGGCATCACCAGCATCTTTTTAGCAAGATCCAAATTGAATTGCGCGTCTTTATCCTTCGGATCTATTTTCAACGCTTCTTCATAGGCATCAATTGCGCTTTTATAGCCTTCTTGTTTAAAGAAAGAATTGCCCAGATTGTAGTACGATGCCTGGCGCAACCCTTTATCTGCGGTCTTTCCAGCGAGGTCTTCAAAAACTATTTGGCTTTCTTTATATTTCCCCTCTTTATATAATGAGTCGCCCAGATTGAATTTAGCCCTCTGGTCATTTGCTTTCTTTTGCAGGATTTTATTATAAACCTGTCCCGCTTGGGGATAGTCTCCTTTTTTATAAAAATCGTTGCCGCGATTTAAGTCTGAGCGAAAAGGAAGAGCAACGGCGCTTTGCGAAATTACCAATAAACAAGATAGAAAACAAAAAATATTTACTGAATTCATTATTGCTTGATTAGTGGATATAAAAAATATTTTATTTTTCATGTTTTCTCTCCGTGATCAGCATTTCCGCGACTAAACAAAGCAGGCTTAAGAAAACAAATATCTGAAAGCGATCTTGATATTGATAAGCCATGCTACCCTTAAGCCTTTGTTTGGGCAGGGCTGATATAGCCGCGAACAATTTTTGAAACCCTGTCCTGTCCTGACTGATTAGAAATACCCTTCCGCCTGTTTTTTCCGACAAAGCCTGCAGAAGCTCCTGATTAACACGGGTCAAAATAACATTACCTTCCTTGTCTTTCTTAAAACCGCCTTCAGCCGGAATCGGAGCACCTTCTAAAGAACCTATGCCTACGGCAAATATTCTGATGCCTTCCTTTTGGGCCAATTCCACAGCAGATAAAGCAGAACCGGAAAGTTCTTCCCCGTCCGTCAAAAGAATAATCACCTTGCTGTTTGTCGATTTGCCGAAAGCCTTCATGCATGTCTGGATAGCGCCGCCTATATCCGTCCCTGGATTCGGAATCAGTTCCGTGTCGATAGACTTTAAAAATATTTTTACCGCGCCGACATCAGTGGTCAGAGGACAATTGACAAAGCTCGATCCGGCAAAGGCGGTAAGCCCGATCCGATTACCCGCCAGTTCATCAATGATCAGATTAAGAGAGCTCTTGGCATTCTCCAGACGGTTGGGCGAAAGGTCTTGCGCTAACATACTTTTGGAAACATCAATGGCAATCATCACGTCAATTCCCATCCGGCCGGAAATTTCTGTTTTTTGCCCCCATTGCGGTCTGGCCAGCGCAAGAACCAAAAAGAAAATCGCCAGAACAAAAAACACACGCTTGATTAAATTTTTTCTCTTATCCCAATTTCTGAGCATCAAGCCGGCTAATTCACCCGGGAATAATACGTTGATCAGTTGCCGCTTTTTATTCCAGAGCACGATCTCTAGACCGATAAGCCCGATCGCGATCAACAGCCACCAGAGATTTATGGGCTCTCCAAAGATCACGGCAAGCTCCTTAAATAAAACCGGCGGTATGACCACTCCAGGATCAGCAGTAGCAAAGCAGGCCAGACAAACCAGGCAAAATATTCATTATAAATAAATACATCTTTGGTTTTAAATTTGGTCTTTTCCCTCTTGTCGATTTCGGAAAAAATTTCTTTGAGTTTATTTTCATCATTGGCCATGAAATAGCCGCCTTCGCTCAAAGCGCTGATCTGGCGCAGACCTGTTTCGTTCATTCTGGTCAGGAAGAGCGAGCCGTCAGGGTTGCGGGCATAGACCATTCTGCCCCAGGGATCTTGAATTTTTACCGGTGCGCCGTTGGGATCGCCAATGCCGATAGCATATATTTTTATGCCCAGAGCTTGCGCCATCTTGGATGCTGTTTCCGGATCGATCTCTCCGGCATTGTTATCTCCATCGGTCAGGAGAAGAATGATTTTGGTCTTGGCCTCCGAATCCTTAAGCCGGTTGACGCAGGTCGCCAGCCCCATTCCTACAGCGGTACTGTCTTCGATCATGCCGGTATGAACCTGATCCAAATAGTTCAAAACCGTATTGTGGTCAGTAGTCAGGGGAGATTGTAGATAACTTTTTCCCGCAAAAACAACGAGGCCGATGCGGTCATGGGGCCGGCCCTGGATAAATTTGGTCAGAACATCTTTGGCTGCGGTGATCCTGTCCGGTTTAAAGTCTTCAGCGTTCATGCTGGTGCTTACATCAAACGCCACCATGATATCAGCGCCGTTGCGGTTCGATGTGTCGGCCACAAAACCCTGCTGGGGCCGCATCAAGGCCAGGATCAAGAGAACCATTGCTGCCAGGCGAATGTAGAGTGGCAACCGTGACTTAATCCTGATATCCGGCAGTTTGTCTTTAAGCTTGTTCAATAAGTCAGGATGCGGCAGGCTGGCAGGCTTTTTTTTCATAACATGCCTGTACAAGAACGGTAAAGCAAGCAATAAAAGAATTAACCAGAAACTCTGGAAACGCATGATCTATCCTCTTTTTAAATATTCCTTGATAATATTTTCCGATTCAACCTTCTTTTGCTTCATTTCGGCAAGCCCCGGCCTCAGTTTGGCAAATTTCACCATGTCGCAATCGCTAAAGTAGCGATCCAGATTTTTGACTTTGTTAAAATCACGTTCCACCCGTTCCAGTTCCTCAATTATTTCCAGAGAAGTTTTATCCATGGTATCGATATGGTAATTGCCGGTCAGAAACTGGCGCACGATGTCGGTTATTTCAAAATAGAATTCCTTGATTTTCCGTTTTTCAAAATATTCGACCGGATCAATTTTCATCAGCGTTTCCAATGCAAGCTCATTGAATGGCCTGGCGGAGACGGCTTCTTTCCGGTCTGTCCTACGATTCAAGCGCCATTTTTTTAAAAACTTAAAAAGAAAATACCCCAAAACAGCCAAAAGCAGAGCAAGGAACAAAAAAAATAATAGCGTCCCCCAATCAAAAATATAAAATACCCCTTTAATATCTTTTAATTGTTCCGGCATCAGTGGGCTATCCTTCTTTCCCGTACTTTAAAAAACTGCTTCAGCGCGGCGACGTATTCGCCATCAGAACCCAGTTCCAAATGATCAAGTTTCAGCGACCGGAAGAATCTCCGTAAACCAGTCAGCTCGCTGGCAGAGGCGTCGTCATAAACCTTACGCAGTTTTTCATCCCGCAAATCCACTTCCGTCAATTCGCCCGATTCCGGATCTTCCAAACAAACCAGCGGCAGTGCAGGCAAATTTTTTTCCAGTCTGTCCTTGATGATAATCGGAATGAGATCATGTTTTTTCGCCAGAATCCTTATCGGTTGTTCATACCCCTGAGCCAGAAAATCGGAAATAACAAATAATACGGAGCTCTTTTTATTGACCCGGCTCAGATAGCGCAGGGCCTGCGCCATGTCGGTCCTTTTTCCCTGACGTCTAAAAGAAAGAATCTCCCTGACCACCAGCAGTACATGCCGTCTTCCCCTTTTGGGAGGAATATATTTTTCGATCCGGTCGGAAAACATTAGTAAGCCTACCAGATCATTGTTTTTGATCGCAGAAAAAGCCAGCACCGCCGCGATCTCGGCCGCGGCTTCGTTCTTATTTAATTTCTGAGAGCCGAAATCCTGGGAAGCACTTACATCAACACAAAGTATTATGCTTTGCTGTCTCTCTTCGATAAATTTTTTGACGTAAGGAGAACCCAGACGGGCGCTGACATTCCAATCAATTAGACGGATATCGTCTCCCGGAACGTACTCGCGAACTTCGTAAAATTCCAGACCCTGTCCTTTGAAAACGCTGCGGTATTCTCCGGCAAAAAGCTGGTTGACCGCCTTGTGCGAACGGATTTCGATTTGCTTGATCTTTTTGTAGATCGACCGGTCAAGCATGTTCTTAGGGCACCTCGATAGCGTCAAATACTTTTTGAATGATTGTTTCCGAGCTTTGCTCCTCGGCTTCAGCTTCGTAGGTCAGGATAATCCGATGCCGCAGCACATCCATGCCAATACTCTTGATATCGTCCGGCGTGACATAACCACGGCGACGGATAAAGGCATGACCCTTGGCTGCCTGGGCCAGATAGATCGAAGCTCGAGGCGAAGCGCCATACTGGATCAAACCTTTTATTTCGTTGAGTCCGAATTCTTCCGGCTGGCGGGTGGCTCTAGCAAGAGTAACAATATAATGTTTTAATTTTTCATCAATATAGATTTGGTTGATCAGGCTGCGGGTCTCCATTATTTCCTGGGGGCTAATTACTTTCTCCACCTTTGGTTCCTCACCGATCAAGGCCGCGTCAATGATCTGAATCTCTTCCTCTTTGCTGGGATAAGTTATCCTGACCTTGAGCATGAAACGGTCAATGGCCGCTTCCGGCAAGGGATAAGTTCCTTCCTGCTCAATTGGGTTTTGCGTTGCCATTACCATGAAAGGCTCCGGCAGACGATGCGTTTCTTTGGAAATAGTTACCTGATGCTCCTGCATAGCCTCCAGCAAAGCGCTCTGGACCTTGGAAGGAGAGCGGTTAATCTCGTCTGCCAGAATGATATTGGCAAAGATTGGTCCTTGGCGGGGAGTAAATTCCCCGGTTTTGGGATTGAGCACCATAGTGCCGATCAGATCGGAAGGAAGAAGATCCGGAGTAAATTGAATGCGCGAAAAATGAGCGTCGATTGCTGCTGCCAGCGTCTTGACAATCAAGGTTTTGGCCAAGCCAGGAACTCCTTCAACTAAAACATGGCCGTTGCAGAGCATGGCAATCAACAGGCGATCGATAATATTTTTCTGACCGATAATTGTGCCTGCCATGGTTTTATTGATTCTCTCCACAAATTCACTTTTGGCTTTAACTTTTTCATCAATGAGTTTTATTTCTTGATCCATAATTCATTCCCTTCTTGAAAGAAAATAATTTGGCTGCTGGATTAGACAACAGCCAGAAAAATTTATTATATCACCAACTACATTTCCAAGCTTTTATAATAACCCTATAGAACGAGATGCCCTTTGATAAGATGTTGCTTCTGATCTAAAAAAATATAAGAATAACTACTTTTTATGTCAAGATGCTTGTTGCCAAGAAATATGAGATGTAGCACTGCTACTTTTTCTTATATTTCAAGACTTGGTAATCATATAAAAGGCACCTGCCCAGCATTTGTCTAATGTTTATTCTTCATCTTCAAAGCATCTTCGATTCTCTTCCTCATAGCCGGATCATTAAACATCTTTTCCAAGACACCAGAAAGCACCGCGCTTATTTGTTTGTTTAAAATCTCCTCGGAAAAAGATATATCTTGCAATGACGCGCTGTTTTCTATGCTGGAACGGTAAAATATTCTCTTTTTAATAACGTCAGCAAAAACAAAGGTCAATTTGAGTTTGGTACGATAAGTTTTCACCGGAAACGAATCATCACAAACAATCTCCAATTCATCAATATTACCCCCAACCAATATTTTCCCCCAGCCTTTATTAATGGTTTCTTCCCTTAAATCCCAAATTGGAACATCATTAGAAATCCTATAGCCTGACTTGAAAAAATATTCCCTTATACTCGTCGTTACTGCATCGGGTATTTTCATATATTCTGGAAAAATCGGAACTACGGTGCCACCCATAGTCGTGACCCTTCCTAGTTGCAGCTTGTCATCTATCTGCCGGATATCATTAAACATGGCAACAGTTATAAGAGAGTTCGATCCAGCTTTCTTCATCTCAGGGAATGTTCCTGTCGGTTCATACTTCAAATTGGCGTGATAAAGATCGGGCGTGGTACAAGCTTGCAAGAACAGGATAATAAAAGCCCCCAAAGCTATCTTGGCAAAGAAGTTTGATCTTTGGCATTTTTTTATCTTTTGAAGTGGTTTAATATGTAAACAAATACTTTTCTGCAAATCAAGAGGTCTCATAATGATACTCCTTTTACCCTAAAATTTATTTCCTTAATTCATTAACTTATCTTTGTAGCCATTTTCACATGAGTGCCTTGCAAACAATATCCAACTGTCATTCAATAATGCTTTTATCAATCTTTATTTAGAAAAAATCATTTTTATAGCGATGATCAGTAATGCTATCCCGAATATTCTTTCCAATGTTTGATTAGATAAATTGGTGGCAAATTTTGCACCAATTAAGCCGCCAAATATAAAACCAATGCAGATTAATGCAGCAATTGGAAAATCAACATATCCTTGTTTATAATATGTCCAAGCAGCAAGTATTCCTATTGGCGGAACTAATAAAGCCAGGGTTGTTCCTTGGGCCATTTTTTGGGAAAGACCGGAAAAAATTACGAGAATCGGAACTATAATAGTTCCACCACCAATACCGATAAGGCCACTTAATAATCCGGCCAACAAACCGGTGAAAATGTACAAAAATGCATTACCGAAACCCATGTATCATGGTCCTCCCGTTTACTGAAATATAGATGATTTACAATTACAATTTTCCCCATCTATTGTTGCCTTTGCTTTGATGCTTTATTGTGAGTTCCTCATATTATATAGAAATGAATTAAGAAAATCAGTTGATTTATTTCACTCATTCTTTCTATTTTGGCAGTTGTGCAATTTGACAATTGCAGAAAATGACGCTCCTACCAGGATCACAGCCCTCATAGCGGCGAAGAAAAGAGTGTATGTCAATGCGGTGTACATTGCCGACTCAAAAGACTTTACGGATAGCCGCATGATGGCTCGCCAGATCATAATCTGGAAAAATATAAAAATAATGATTGGAAATATTGCCTGTGTCCAGTACAATCCTCTAAATTCTGACCGGTCCTCAAGAGTCATTATACGAAGCCAGTGCAGCTCTTTGTAGAGGGAAACGATCAGTAAAAGGGTAATAGCCACGACAATTCCCATAATGGCGGGAACCCAAGTTTCATCCTCCATCAACCGAAAAGAAATAAGAAAACAACAGGAGAAATAGAGGAAGCATGAAAACCCGGCAGCCCATACCCACGAAGCGAAATGTGAAAAATCACCGATACTGTCTATTCTTGAAATAGCTGTATTATAAGCAAAGACGAGCGACACCAACACAAGTCCAAAGAGAGTTGCGGCCACTCCGGCCATAGATGAAAAACCCAATTCCATATTATCTCCCTTTTAAAATGCGACATTCTTCTTCAGCTGCGACTTCTTTTCGAGCAGATGCTGATGGAAGGTGGGGGTTGCTTTACCATAAGGTAAAATAAGGGGAAAAGGGTGTCTCAATATGGGCAAACGAAATTGAACATCTTGCCGGTTTACATTCTTGCCTGCACCGATAGTTTCAAACTCCACGGCGTTCTTTCCCTTTTCCTTGGCAGCGTACATCAGCTTGTCAGCCTTTCCCAATAGTACGTCGTAGGTTTCAGTGAAACAGATTTCCGTGCAGGTTATTACTCCAATACTTGCGGTTACCTGCCATCCAGATTGACTGGTCATGATGTCCAGTGCCTTAGCTAACTTATCTATGACCTTGCATACCTGTTCGTCACCAGTTTCCGGTAAACAGATGGCGAACTTATCGCCACCAACACGTCCGGCGGTATCGATTCCTCGTATGGTATGTATGATGGTTTCACTGATCTGCTGCAAGAGCTTGTTCCCCCGCACATGTCCCTGGATGTCGTTGACCTGCTTGAAATTATCCAGATCGATGTAAGCAAGTGAAAGGGGGTGATTGTAGCGTCGTGCCCGGTGTATCTCCTCCTCCACCCGTTCACGGAAGGCTCCTTTGTTTAACAACCCTGTCAATCTATCGGTATTTGCTCGTAGCTTTTCACGTTCAAGCGCCCTTCGCAATTGGGCCTGCAATGAAACGGCGTAGGAGAGTAGGGCAAAGATACTTAGCCGGGTAAAGGCATCCCACGAGAGAATGGTAGCACTTTCCCCATATGGTTGATTAGCCAGATTAACGATAAGCCAGCTGGCAGCCGCAAAAACCGCAACAATAATGCCCTCCATCTTGCCGCAGTACCAGGAAGAAACAAGGATCGGAACGGCATAGAGCAGCAGCATCGAAATTTGTGTCCTGGTCCGGTAGTCATAGTAACCAATCACCATGATGACCAATATCGATATGAAAAAAACTATACGATGTAGTGTCATCTCACATACTCCTCAACTCAAACCGAACATTACTTATCATCTAGCATAGCCCGTTTTAGGTAACGGGCTATGCTCTGATTGAAATTGTTTCCGGCAATTTTACAACCAGTTTATTTACTAACAACAAAATGGTCTCTTCTGTTTTTTGCCCATGCTTCTTCATTATGATCAGGATCGAGAGGACGTTCTTTACCGTAACTGATCGTGGAAACTCTCTTTTTATTAACACCCATATTGATCAGATATTTTTTCGCTTCATCGGCTCTTCTCTGGCCAAGCGCCATATTATATTCATCCGTTCCTCTTTCGTCGCAATTTCCTTCAATGACAATTTTGAAATTTTTGTTTTTCAAAAGTAAATCGGCGTGACCGGAAAGAATTTGCCTATCTTCCGGACGGATGCTATATTGATCAAAATCAAAATGGATATCCTTAAAGTCAGTTGTAATCTGTGACGCTGCCGATTCCATTGTTGTTTGTTCTTTGCTAATACTTTGTTTTGCCGATTCTTCTTGTTTCGCTGATGACCCGCCTGTGCTGGGCTGCTCATTTTGTTTGATTGCCGAATTGTTTTGAGCAGAAGCGGTTCCCTCACTCGTCGTTAAATGTTTTTCCGCACATCCCGCGTAAACCACCACAAAGACGGTCAGACACAAAAAAATAATCGATTTTCTCATTTTCATAATTTAACTCCTTTATAATTTATTATTTACAGAGATAATTAGTATCTCTGTTCTAAATTTAACATATTCCTTCATCGCTTCTGCCGCATAATGGGAGTTAAAAAAGTGTCCCGTAGCGAATGTAATATAAGATAAAAAATAGAAACAAATATTACTGTCACGTTTCCTTTTGGTAAATTTATCAAGTAAGTAATTCGGAAAACTTTTGACATAATGAAAATCTTTATATGTTCCAAATTATCTAATTGCATAACATCACCTCAAAAACATCCAATCCTGTTCAACTAGTAAGATGGCGCTATTTCCTGCACCTTGGCTATCAGTTCGTCGATATTAAAAGGTTTATCAAACACGGCTACAGCCCCAAGGAGATAAGCCTGTTTATGTGTTTCTTCGTCACCAAATGCCGTAATCAAAATTACCTGTGGAAATCCTTTGTGATCATAAGTTCTTTCAAGAATCTCTATACCCGTAAGGATTGGCATTCTGACATCAGAGATGACTAAATCAAAAGCCGCCTCTTTTTGGACAGAATCAACGGAAAAATAGCGTTCAAGCATACTAGAGCCATCGGCAAATTCGGTAACTTCATAGCCGTTTTTACGGAGTGACATTGCCAGCAACTTGCGCATCTCATAGTTATCTTCCGCCAGCAGAATATGCGGGATTTTCTTTCTTATAGAAGCCTTACTCGGCAGGTGATCTTCTGTTTTCTTATGGACTTTTTTCTCCGCCATAATTTCTTTCCTTAAATTTAACTTCTGTCACTCTATTATCCGGAACAATATTAATCCCGCTACTTGCGAATCCCCCGGCTGAAGCCGTGAGAGGAATGCACCGTACCCCGCGGAGGGTGGCGTTATTACAGGAATCCTCTGGCTCCTGCCGTAGAGGGATCTTATCTATTTAACCAGCTCTTTATTGTCGACTTAATCGTTAGGATTGAAACGCAAAGAGAATGCCAACTTGAAGGAAAGATGATTTGAATTTTAAAACCTGCAAGAATTAAGAATACATACAAGACAGGAAAGATAAATTAAAGCCTTCTTCTATTCCCAATATCTGCTTCTATCCGGTCAGCTTTTAGGGGGCATAATGCTACACTGTAGACAAATGCCCCGCTAGTTCCTGATGTCCCATCTCACGTATAAAGCAGGGTATTGATACAATCCACCCCCAGATATTTGGTAAAAATTGTGATTATTGTTTACGTGAGCAATTGCTGTTTCTTTATTGATTAAAATAGATTTGTTTGATAATTTTTGAATATCATTCCTTATCGTTTTCGGCTATTTTGTAAAAATGCAATTTGCGATATAAAGTTTTTCTGTCGAAACCCAGCAACCGTGCAGCGTGAGCTTTGTTGCCGCCAACGGCTTTCAGAACATGAAGTATATAACGCCGCTCCGTCTCTTCCATAGAAACAAGTTCGGAAGCCTTGCTGCCGATGATCATCTCCGTGCCGTGGTAAGAACGGATTTTTTCCGGCAGATCATCAACGGCAAGCTTTTCGTATTTTGTCAGTGCCACAGCCCGTTCGACGACGTTCCGCAGTTCACGTACGTTTCCCGGCCATGCATAGTCAAGCAGTTTCTCCGCTGCCGCGTCTGATATGCCGGATATGCGTTTATCAGTGCGGGTTGCAAACTGTTCGATGAAATGCTGCGCCAGGAGCAGAATATCCGTTCCACGTTCGCGAAGCGGAGGAAGCTCAACCTGTATAACGTTAATACGAAAAAAGAGAGCTTCGCGAAACAATTTTTCTTCCACGGCCGATTCAAGATCACGATTCGTCGTTGAAATTACTCTTACATCAAAAGTGGTTTCCGTGTCGCCGCCGACTGGGCGGAGAGAACGTTCTTCTAGGGCCCTAAGAAGCTTTGGTTGCAGGGTCAGGGGAAAGTCTCCGATTTCATCCAGAAGGAGTGTCCCTCCTTCAGCCTGCAGGAAAAGACCTTTGCGGGCGGTCTTTGCATCTGTAAATGCGCCGCGCGTGTGCCCGAAAAGTTCGCTTTCCAGAAGTGTATCGGTTAATGCGGCACAATTGATTGCAACAAACGGGCCGGTATTCCGATTGCTTTGCCTGTGTATGGCCCTGGCAACAAGTTCTTTGCCTGTTCCGCTTTCGCCGGTAATCAGAACCGTGGATTCGGAATTTGCTATTCGCGAAAGCTGATCATAGATTTTCTGCATGGGCATGCTTGCGCCGATAAGTTCGTCGTACTTTTTAGCCTTCTCCAGAACCCTGCTCAGTGTTTTAACCTGTTCCTGCAGAGATCGGTGTT
This sequence comes from Syntrophaceae bacterium, assembly GCA_003141615.1. Lineage (GTDB taxonomy): Bacteria > Desulfobacterota > Syntrophia > Syntrophales > Smithellaceae > Smithella. Next base: position 14,837 of record PLMV01000101.1, on the reverse strand, counting down.
TCAAGGCGCGTTCCAGAGCCAGAGCGAGTATATCCATCTCGAATGGCTTTGTGACAAAATCGTAGGCTCCTGCACGCATCGCTTCAATGGCGGTTTCCATACTACCGAATGCGGTAATTACGATGACGGGTATGTCCGACCTGTTCAATACTATTCGGTTACAGAGATCAATCCCGTCCATGCCCGGCATTTGCAGATCGGTCAATACAGTGTCGAATTCTTTATCCTGCAATACCCGGAACGCTTCATCCGCGGAAGTGCAGTATAATATCTGAAAGCCGCGCCGGCTTAAATCAGCATCAAGAAGTTCACACATGCTTTTGTCATCGTCAACAACCAGAATTCGTCTGCTCATTTTTCAACCTCTCGCGGTAAATAGAATGAAAAACAGCTTCCTGTACCTGGTGTGCTCTTAACCTCTATCCAGCCGCCGTGTTCCTGAATTATGTCGTAGGCAATTGAAAGTCCCAGTCCGGTGCCGTGGCCGGTGTCTTTCGTCGTAAAAAAAGGTTCAAAGATATTCTGCATATTTTTTTCCTGAATTCCTACTCCCTCATCCAGAACATAAACACGGAAATACTCCTTTCCGGAATCTTTGCTGTTTTCCGGATTTTGAGCATGTTCAGGACGAATACCCACCTCTATGTTGCCCCCTTGAGGCATAGCCTGCAGGGCATTGACGATAAGGTTTGTCAGAACCTGTTGAATCTGCCCTGTATCAATCTTTGCCATAGCCGTAACATCCTCACTAGCAAAACATAATTTTGCTTTTTGCTTCTGAGCAAGTGGAGTCATAAGGTTTATAGTCTGGAGTACTATCTGCCGCAGATCAATCATCGTTTTTTTAGGTGAATTGCGTCGTGCAAAGTTGAGAAGCTGCCGGATGATCGCCGTCATGCGTTCGGATTGAGTTTTGATGATCTCTGCACTTTCCATGATCTCCTGTTTTGTCAGGTCTCCGGTGGTAATAAGACCTGCTCTGCCGGAAACGACATTCAATGGTGTGCCGAGTTCATGGGCAATACCGGATGCCAGTCCGCCGACAGTTTTCAGCCGGTCTGCATGGCGCAGTTGCTCTATAGCAGCGATCCGGGCAGCAGTTTCTTTATGAACTTTTTTCTGGGCATCATTAAGCTGTTCGCACATTGTATTCAACGCCGTTGCCAGTTCGGAAAACTCACCACCCCCGCGAAGAGACAGCGGCTCCGACAGGTCACCATCTCCTATGCGTCGTATTTTCTCGACCAGACGATGCAGCGGCCGCCCAATCATACCGAAACCAAGCAACAACACAGCTATGACGCTTAAAACCAGTAGAATAACTGCCAGTATAAATATTCTATTGACGGCATGGTGAGCACGTTCATCGAGACTAGACAAAGACTGGGAAAGTTCGAGGGCTCCTAGTTTTTTATCGTCGACTCTAATGGGAATATATGTATAAAGATATCCAGCACCAGCTTTTTTTCGTTCCTTGAAGGACATCTCCTGTCCCTGCATAACCATACCGAGCTTTTCTCTAGGCATACGGGGGCTGTAAGGGTCATTAGGCGGCGCATTCAAACTAACCCAACGTATTTTTACCATATACTCTTCCTTATCCGCCTGTTCAATGAGCTGAAGGGCACGCTTCCGGCCTCTCTTCTGCCACACATCAGCTATCAAATCCTTCAAAGCGCGTCCCATTAGCTGAGAATCCCTCTTCATGTTTGCTTCAAGGATTTCCGTGTCGCGCTGTATCGCGATATAACCGTCAATAGCCAGGATAACTATTATTCCCAAAACAATTATCCCCACAAGCTTGGTTGCAAGTTTCATCTAACACCTTATCGGATAAACCTATCTGAATGCCGTTTTTTTTGCAGGTTTCTTTATAGCTGTGAATATCTGTCATCTCAGAGCCGTTTTGCTTTTTAACTCTGCTTATTAGTTCTGGGACTATAAGAATTTAAGTTTTGCATGTCAATTAAATATTGACCGTAAAATTCGAGATAGAGTGTTGATGTTTGTCAGACCCGAATGGTTGATATCTTTGATAGCCTCGGTCTCCTGTACCGGGGCTATCAAACCCACTATCATCGTTGAAGCGTTTACGAAGGAGGGCGATGAAGTGGTTGCAGAAGGAGCAGGGTTCTTCTCCGTATTTTATTAAATATCATGCTTTTAAAACGTATCCACTTATTTTCACTTCCCTACAGTTGGTCAATATAATTATTTTCAGAGATAATGAGTATCTCTGCTTTAAATTAATCATCTTTCTTTATTGCTTTTTCCGCACATTGAAGGTTAAAAAAAGTGACCTTGAGTGAATGATATATAAAATAGAAAACAGAAAGCAATATTACTGTCACGTTTCCTCTTTGTAAATTTAGCAAGTAAGTAATCCGGGAAATTTTTGTTCCAGTAAAATTAATTATATGTTCCAAACTATTTAGTTGCATAATATCATTCCTCAATCACCCAATCCTGTTTTTAGGTGCGTTAAGTCATTAAGTCTCAGCTATTATTTCTTTTTTTAATTTTTAGCGGTCTCGATTTTTTTTAGTATATAAACAATTGCTCTATTGTTTTCATCGTCCCAACTATAAAGTTTTATTAAATTGTTACCCCCATTGTTGTTAATCACATAGCCTACAAGCATCTTTTTATTATTCTGATTGATAAAACAAATATTTCTACCTCTTTTTCCTAAATACCCTTCAAAAACCCATAATGTCTTTTTTCCATTACTTATGCTTTCCGCATTTCCCTTAAACTTTAAAAAAGATTGTTCTAAAATATTAAGGCTTGTTGAATCCTTTGATGAAGAAAAGCCGGTGGTAGTTGCCTGATATAATACTGTTCCGAGCCACTTACCTGTCAGAAAAGGGATCGGTTCTTGCCCGTTAGCTAATGAACTATTTAGTAAAGCACAGAAAATAATAGATATGATCAAAACATACTTATTTGAAAACTTCATCAGATTAACAGTTGGGCAATATTGTCCTTTACTTTTAAATTTTATCATGCTAACTTCCTACAACAACAACATATAATACTATCAATGCATATTATTCGTATACAAAGTATATTAGCTATTACAAAATTGCAAGAACTTTTTTAAAAGGATGAGTCATGAGCAAAAAGAAACCTATTATCTCAAACATTATCGACAATTTGAGGAGAGTATTCCAGATTTTAAATGAGCAATCCAAAAAAGTGGAAAGAGAAACCGGATTAACTAGTGCTCAACTCTGGACAATAAAAACAATTAATGAAAGTTCACCGGTTAAAGTTTCAGATCTTGCCAACAAGCTATATTTACACCCCACCACTGTTGTTGGCATTATTGATCGTTTAGAAAAACAAGATCTAGTTAGAAGAAGACGATCTAAAGATGATCGTCGTGTCGTTTGGATTGAATTGACAGATAAAGTGAATAATCTGATAAAATCAGCCCCGGAAGTTGCGCAGGGTTTACTTGTTTCCGGATTAGAGGAAATTTCAGCAAACAATCTTATAGAAATTGATAGATCGATGAAATTGTTAGTCAAAATATTCGGCGCTCAAAGAATTCCACCCAAACTTATTCTATCAGCCGAAGTTAATATGCCACAAGATGCAAATGTTGAAGAGCTTGATAAGCAAAAATGACATAAAAGATTGAAAAGGCGGCTGTACAACAGAAAGGGGTATTATTACTAATAATCGGTTTCATGTGTTTCTTGAGTACAGAATTATAAGAAATTATCTTAATAGACATGCAACTTTGAAAAAAAGATGTAAATTGTTTTTCCAAAAAAACAATTCATAAAAAAAGTTAGGACGAAAGGAGAGTATGATGAAAAAAATTGGAGTGTTATTGTTTATGGTTATTATGGCTGTTGTCATGACAGCACAGGCAAAAGTTAGGACAGAATATAGGGCCGGTGGCTTACCCCCTTTAATTATCGATGATAGTATTAAAGACTGTCCCAATTGTCCATCACCTACAGAACAACCCTCTATTCCGGTAAAAAAGGCTTCAGATTCTAAAAAGCATAAGGCTTCCGACGTCGTTAAAAACAAACAAGAGAATGTTTCCTTAGGACTTAATGTGGAATTTGATTTCAACAAGTCTTTTATAAAGGAAAAATATCATGATGACATCAAAAAAATGGCCGATTTCATGAAAGAACACCCTAATACAAAGATTGTAATTAAAGGTCATACAGACAGTATCGGCAAGAAGTCATATAATATGCGATTATCTAGAGCTCGCGCTAAAAGTTTACGACAATACCTGATTAACAAATTCGGTATAAATGGATCTCGCATTACCACTATTGGTTATGGACCTAATAAACCAATCGCCAGCAATGACACGGAGGAAGGGCGGCAGCAGAACCGTAGAGCTGAGGCTGTTATCGAAGAAGTAAGGGCAAAGTAAATTTATAATAAGTTTATACTAAAAAGATGAAGACCTCATGACCGTTACAAAGGCCTTATGGTGTTACATTATATAAAAATCTCCAGGGATGTGAATTATGCCGAGTTGCCAATGGACGCAACACAAAGGTAAAAGGATTCTGTACATGGACATCGCAGTCCAAACGACCGAAGAGTTAATAGACATAACAGAACGCATAAAACCGATTGTTGAAAAGGAGCCTCCACATTCAATATTATGTCTCTGTAATGTCAAAGGCTTAAGATACAATACTAAAATAACCCAGATACTCAAAGAATTCACCAAACATAATGAACCGTATATGAAAATGACCGCTCTCTTAGGGGTTGAAGGCCTAAAAAAAGTAATATATGACACGATTGTTCTTTACACAAGGCGTCAAAACCTGATTTTAAAGAACTCAATAGAAGCCTTGGATTGGCTCGTCGAGCAATAAATACTATATTTGTCTGCCGCATCTAACACCTGCAGCCGTTGACAGGCATAAAATCCCGATGAAAGATGCACCATATTTATGGTGGATGATGCGAAGCGCATTATCGGATTTCAACAAATTGCTTTCCAATCCCTATTACTGTTTGAAATGTTGTATAGATAGGTAAAATGAGAAAAACAATATTGCAGGAAGTAATTTATTTTTTGGCTTACAATTCCAAATTAGGTCAAATCTCTCAAATAGGGTTTGAAAAAATGATGAATCAAAGAAAGTAGGATGATGCTTACGCTAACAGCAATAAATACATCCAAAGACATACCTTTTAATAACTGTCGACTCCCATTTATGACCTCTTGAGCATTTCCACCAAACTTTCTTGTTGGAACCCGCCATTACGTCTATCGGCTTTAGTCTACCATTTTTTGTAGGATGCTATTACTTTGCCAGAGTTGGATTAATTTTTTGTAGGCAGTTACTAAATTTATGGCCAGAACAGAAGGGACAATTATTCCCCTTGCTCCTGTTATAAACGCATGCCTCCCATACGTGACCTCTCGAACATTTCCACCATACTTTTTTACCGGAACCTGCTGTTACTTCTTTCGGTGTTAGATTACCATTTTTTGTAAGATGCCACTCCTTTGCCAGAGTTGGATTAACCGTTTTAAGGCAGTTTTCATCGTTGACTTTTCTACCAGAACAATAGGGACAACCATGACCATGTTGTCTGCTGTTAACTGTAGTCTCCCACTCATGTCCCTTCGAGCATTGCCACCATATTTTCTTAATGGAACCAATTGTTACCTCTTTCGGTGTTAGGTTGTCATTCTTTGTTGGATGCCATTCCTTTGCCAAAGTGGGATTAACCGTTTTAAGGCAGTTTCTATCGTTGACTTTTCTCCCAGAACAGTAGGGACAACCATGCCCATTGCTTCTGTTATAAACGTACGCCTCCCATTCATGTCCCCTCGAGCATTGCCACCATACTTTCTTAATGGAACCAGCCGTTACTTCTTTCGGTGTTAGGTTATCATTCTTTGTAGGATGCCATTCCTTTGCCAGAGTTGGATTAACCGTTTTAAGACAGTTTTCATTGTTGACTTTTTTACCGGAACAATAGGGACAACCTGTCCCCCTGTTCCTGTTATTAACTGTAGCCTCCCATTCATGTCCCCTCGAGCATTGCCACCATACTTTCTTATTGGAACCAATTGTTACCTCTTTAGGTATTAGGTTATCATTCTTTGTGGGATGCCATTCCTTTGCCAGGCGAGGAGTGCAAACCTGAAAATTATATTTTACGGTAGCTTTACCCATCATCCTAGCTCTCTAATTTTTAAAATTATTTTTATGTTCTGACTTTTTGATTAATTAACGAAGCCACGAAAAAAACAAACTTTTTCCCTTAGATGATAATTTATAATTTTCTAATAATATCTCTTTCATCAGGAGCCCGATCATCCAACATAGGCGGTTCCAACAAATGTTCAGGCAAGAAAAATTTATTAGCTATCAGCGTTGGTATAACAGCACTGGCAAATACAGCACCGACGATGTAGGAATACAGAGCTTGTGAAATAATATTAAGGATGGTTGATAAAACAGCGGCAAGGAACCAAAACGATGTAAGTAAATAAATACTGTCCATATAATAATTCCTGTCATTAAATTTTGCAGGAGTCATTAGCATTGGTTGCGATTAAAGGTGAACTCCATCAACCGCACGAGAAAGAGAGTGAATCTTTCATGGTGCGCGTCATTAATCATAATCAAATTTGTTTGTCAACATGATATTAGAAATTCTCTAAAAGAAGATCAGTAAAATTTTTTTAATATATAGATGTGACAATATGAGTAAAGCATAAAAAAGTCCCCTTCGATCATAAGACCGAAGGGGACTTTAGATTTTATTCATAAAAAATTAACTTTTTTTACCTTTAGGGGCTTTGTAAACCAAAGCGATAAAGAAACCGACTGTTAAAAGACCGGCTGCAATCATCAGCGCCTGTGGTTTGAATACCTCGAATACATAGGGACCGATAAGACCGGCAGTGCTCCATGCTGTAAGCATAAAACCATACACCTTGCCGATATATGCCGGGCCAAAAGCGTCGGCGGCAAAAGCAGGCATGGTAGCGAAGCCACCACCGTAACAGGCAAGAAGATAGCAGGAAGCGATGACAAAAAGCCAGTAGGTAGCAACAAAACCTTTGGCAACCAGAACATACAAAACTGCCTGAGTGGCAAACATTATTAAGAAGACCATTTTACGGCCGATATTATCGGAAATTTTTGCCCAGAAAAGTCTTCCCAAACCATTGAATATTGCCGCGTAGGCGACACAAGCGCCACCGGCTGCAGCTACTATGGCTATTTGCTCCGGAGTTAATGTACCGGTTAATCCCTCGGTTTTTTTATAAATATCCTGAGCCAACGGAGAGTGCTGGGAAATGAGACCAAGACCGGCGGATACGTTAAGACAAAGCATGGACCAGAGCATCCACCACTGAGGAGTTTTTACGGCTTCGCCGAAAGTAAAGGAATTGGCCGCGGAAACAGTTGTGGCGGCGGGTTTAAAGCCTTTAGGCAACCAGCCTGCAGGGGGATTTTTAAAGAACTGCGCGGAACCTGTCACAAGAACAAGAAAAATCACACCCCATATGTACCAAGTGTTGGCTACACCGGAAGCAATGATTTTTCCGGTGGGGTCAATCTGCTGATAGGATTTTATCATGATGGGGGCGATTTTGCCCATAAAGAAAGCGCCCGCGCCAAAACCCATAACGGCCAGACCGGTTACCAGACCTCTTTTATCCGGGAACCAGCGAATCAGTGTGGCAATCGGTGTAACGTAGCCAAAACCATTGCCCAATGCGCAAATTACTCCGAATCCAAGATAAAGAAGAGCGATACTTCCAACCTGATCAGCATAACCGGCTACGAGGGTGCCGATACCGAAAAGAATACCACCAATAGTGGCCACGAACTTGGGACCTTTTTTATCAACCAAAGTTCCACCAAAAGCAGCAGCCAATCCGATAATGCCCATAAGAATCATAAAAGTGTACTGAACTGTTTTTCCATCCCAGCCGTGCATTTTCATCAATGGAATTTTAAAAACCGACCATGCGTACACAGTGCCAAGACACAGCTGAATTACAACAGCGGCGATGGCAATCAACCACCTCTTACTTTCTAAATTTTAATTTGCCATTTTTCCCTCCCTCACCTTTTATTAATATTTAAATATATCTAGTAACACTTCAAGAAAACGCTTGTGAAAATGGTCCCTTGTAATGTTAAAACAAAATAAAAAATCGATGCTTTATAACTGAATAATGTGCCATTTACAAGTGGTATTTTCAGTTTTAACTTCAGTATTTTGCCTGTCGGGACAAGTGATTGATTAGTCAACAGATTTACGGGAATCTATATTGATGGTGAGATGGTAAAATTAAAAAGGAATTATCTTTGATTTTACAGCAACTAATAAGTCGTCGTCCTGATCTTAGACAATTAGGAGACGGTGGCTATGATAATGTTGAACTGCCCTGAATGCTTGGACCACATGTTAAGTTAGAGTTCAACCATTTTTTGATTAGTCAAAACAATTTTTCCTGCAGCATACAAATGTAAAAGAGCGTATGATGTGTATGCACTTGCTTCAGACGATATCGATTCAGTATGTTGAATTCCATTCATTGTATGTTTTTAAAGGATGTTACTTCTCCTTCATTTTAGCTATAGTACGCCATACTTTATAAGCGTACCTGTTACGCTTATTTTTGCTACTCGCATTGTAGCAACCGACTGCTTCCCAAGTATAACCATATCTTTTCATGCATCCGGCTAAAATCCATGCCCCAACATTGACATTATAACAAGAATCTCCTAATTGTGACCATGCATCAGCACCAAGAACTTTATACCATCTGGAGTTGATTTGCATTATACCGTAATCATAAGATCCATCTTTATTCCAATTAACGGCACCCGGATCAAAATTAGACTCTACCCTTGCAATTGCATATAAAATATCAGCAGAAATATTATACCGGCAGGCTGCTTCATCAAAGCAATAACAAAAAGCGTCAGATGAAAAATAAAATATTATAATAATCAGAATCAATAAATATTTTGATACTATTTTAGCCATACTTTTCTCTCATTATTAAAAAAGATATCCAACTGCCCTCTGGGATTATCAGGTTTATTAATACGTTCATCTGTACCCAAAACAATCTTATCTGAATCTTCCACTGTCTTTTTATAAATATCAACTTTCTTAATCAAACTTTCTAAAAGCATATCATTTCTAATTTTTAAATATTCATTCAATACCGGATATGAAACATAGGGAACTTTCACCTTACAATAATCATAATTACTTAATTTTAATATCCCTTCCATATCCGGAAATTGCTGAAATACAGATGGCAATACTAGAGGCTTCGTTTTTGAATTCCTGGTAAAAGAAAGGCCATCTCTTATGTTAGAAGGACCCATAGACACAGATTCACTGGATTCCAATACTTCAGTTTGGCCTATCGCCTCAGAAAAATATTTTGCCGTTTCCGGTTCGGCAATGGAGAGTATTAATTTAGATGCGCATCCATTAACAATGGACTGCCTGCTTTCTTTTCCATAAACTTTTTCTATTTGTCCAATTTCCTGCGTTCCAATCCATACGGAAGCGCCCTTTGATCGCGCCCGTGTCAATAATTCTATTATCGAACTCATATGATTAAGCGATCCAAATTCATCCAGAAAAAAATATATTCTGCGATTGTAATCATCCGGCATGGATAACACTTCGTGGCTGGCCATTTCCAAGAGCAATGTTAAAATAGGTTTTAAAACGTCTTTACTCTTACTGTGATTAACCAAAAATAAAGTGCCGGGCTGCGGATCATGCAGCCATTTTCTAATGGAAAAACCACCATCCTCTGTCGCCATTAATTCTAAAATAGCTGTATATTGCAAAAGCATCGCCATAATGCCTTGTGTCTGTTTCGAAGATGAATCTAAAATCATTTCCCTGCCGGTTCTTCCCTCCGGGATTGTGTTTAATATTTTCACAATTTTGCTTGCTCCCGATGACAACACGTCCCATATTTTTGCATTAGAATACATTTCGTTGCGGTAACAATAATACAATATGCCCCGGAATACTTCTCTGGAAGCATTAGCCCAAAATGGATCTCTGCTTCCGCCCGACCCGGGTATCATTCCGTGACATATAACTTGTTCAATATCCATTTTCGATGTGCAATCATTAAAGATTGTCCATCGCGCTGATCTTTCATCAATAGGATTAAATATTTTATCCCTCTTCTCGTTGTAATTTGTCGGAATATAATCACCCTTGTTGTCGTAGAGAATAATTTTTGATCCGCTAGTTTGTAAATGAGTAACGACTCTTTTGAGAGTTTGAGTTTTACCTGACCCTGTTCTTCCCACAATAAAAAAATGCTTTGTCTCGTCGTCAAAGGGAGTTTTAATATCGGCAATGGGTATTGACGTCTTTTCTTGACTCAAGAGTTTTAATAATTTGCTTAAAGAAATAAATTTTGCACCGTCGATATATTTATCCTCTTCCTGTTTCATGGATCTTTTTCTAAAATAATGAAGAATGAGTCCTGTAATTGCTGTCAATACGATGATAAATATTGATAGATAAAATGGCAGAATCTGGAAAAACTCCTGCCCCAAAATATTCCATGCCGATTGGCAAACTTTCATTGAATCATTAACAAGTCCCCACCACATATTTTTAAAACACCAAACACTTACTTGGCAGAACCTGTCGTTAGGTATCTTAAAAAAATAAAAATCCCAATCACCTAAATTGAAAATAGTTATTAATGTAATAACTGCGCTCACCAAACCGGAGACGATAAAAATCCACTTGAACATTTTCAAGTTCATTTGAAAATAACTGATCCAAGTTTCAAATCCCTTGAATGCTTTCCTGTTATGTTTATTATCCATAATTCACTCAATGTAATGCTATATAGCGAGCCTTCCTGTCTTTTTATACTCGTCCAATATTTCCTTCGCGTTTTTAAAAATCTCCACCCAAGTATCTGCACCTTTTTCTTTACGAATATCTTCAGATATAAGAGCGGAAGTCATGATGAGCAAATTTATTAATGATTTAAGATCGCCTTCTATTATTTTTAAATTTATGATCGTTTTTTCTTTTTCTTCCTGCTCATAAGCAAATATTATTTTTTGCCGGATTAATTCTGCCAGTGAGCATTTTTTCTCTGCCGCTTCCCTATCCATTCTCGCCCTTAGCTCACCAATTATCCTTGTTCCAATAACCTTCCTCATCCGTTAACCTTGTATATATATATTTTCATTACGATATTGTCCTATTTTTTATTTGCCGTGTTAACAATATGTTAACGGTTAATATTTAATTATATCAAACACTAATAATCGTTTTTTCATCCCTTTGTTAACGCTGGGCAGAATTTTTCTGCGTAGGGTCTCCAAAAATAACCCGTGTACCCTTCCATTAACCTCTTACCTGAGTTCTTTACTCCCCAACCTCAAACAGGCGATTATTAAATTTCCATTCCCTTCTCAAAAGAATTATCATTGGNNGGATTGTATGATCAAGCGTAGATTTTTTATCCTGGGGTCTGGAAGCATGTTTTGTTAATTGATCAACATCATCGGTTAATAAATAAAAATCATCTTTAGCTCGGGTAGCAGCAACATAAAACGAATTAAGATTTACTCTATCGGCAAGAGCGCTAAATATAACTTTGGAATATGATCCTCCCTGTGATTTGTAATCGGTAATTGCATACGCATGATCTACATAATTGTAGTGATTTAAATTTACATTAATCCGATTTTTACCGACATTGACATTGATAATTCCATTTTCATCTATAGAATTAATTGTTCCGGGTTGGCCATTATTAACCCCAATTAATTTATCATTTTTCAAAAACATTATGTGATCGCCTTTAGCAAATTCTTTTATCGTATCTACTGAGCCGGATATTTTATCTCCATTTTTAAACATATCTATTTTTTCTATAGAACCATTATCCAGTGCGGCAGTAATTGTATTATTATTTAAATCAATATTGGTTATTTTACCGGACGTCCCTGGCTCGATACCGTTGAAAGATTTTTTAATGTGAATTGTATTCTCAATCTCGTAATGAGAAGAAAACCGTTTTTCAATCCCCACAAGAGAAATAGGCGCTTGTGTATTAAAAAAGAAACCTTTGCCGTCGATTATATTATTATTTACTAAATAAGAACGTATGTCCGAATTTAAAACATCCTTTTCCTTATTAGTGGATGTAACGACAATTGAATTGGACGAATCATTTTTATATAATTCTAAAATTATATCTCTTCGATCATCAAAGGAAGTTCTCTCATACAGTTTATTATTTTCATTAATAAGATTTACGGCATCATTTATTTTATATTTACTTTTTGCCAGCTCTGCCAATTTAATTGTATAAACATTTTTTTGACGAATACCTTGCGATAATTTGACCACATGAATGTCACCTTTTTCCTGAGCATCTTGAAAAGCACGTCCGGCATCTATTGCTTGTAATTGTTTCATGTCACCCAGCAGAATTAATCGGGCATTATCATCAACGGCTCTGTCAATCATGGAATGTGTTTGCAAAGAACCCAACATTGAAGCTTCATCTATAATTCTTAAAGAACTACCGCTGTCCTTAGAGTTATGGAGTAAAAAAGAATCAACAGTACTACCTTTAGCGCCGGTAGCGCTGACAAACTCCTCGACAGCTTTACCTGTTTTAGAATGGCCGCTTAAAGTAACAAGTTTTTCCTCACAGGCATCGGCTACGGCTTTAAAAATAGTTGTTTTGCCGGTTCCCGCGTCTCCCTGAACAACAATGAACTGATCACTGGATGTCATTACATCAATAAACAAATTTCTTTGATCCTTAGTCAAACCGTGAGTTACAATATTCTTATTATTATTTTCAAAACTTTTAATAAACTTTTCCGCTTCCTCTTTATTCATTACGGGATTCACCTTCCCTTTTCCTGATTCTAACATCTGTAAAATATTTTTTTCGGTCTCAATCATTTTATCGGTGCTGTAGATTCCGGGTGCTATTTCAGTAAAAAGCTTATCGCTGATCATATTCTTATCAATCTCATTAGTGATGTCATTTTTGTTATATTTACCCATCGAAAGAGCCAGGCTATGTTTAATTAAATCAGAAGTGGTAAAGGTAGATTCGGTTGAGGTAAGATCATTGACAACATGACGAATGACGCTGTTTACAGAAATATCATGAACTGTTTTATTATTAAACGCTGCTTTGACCAAGGACGCTAATTTATCATTGGGATAACCGATATCGCGGGCTTGCTTATTCCAGGAATCTACTAAAAACTCTTTTGTTAAATCTGATTTTTCCGGTCTGGTTTCCAGCGTCGCAATTACTTGTATTTTGGGATTAGTTTCCAGAACATTATTATTATCTAAAAATTCAGCTTCAGCCTGTTTGATATTTGCCGTTCTTTTGGAAAACGTATCAATTAACTCTTTTGGTACCCCTGCTACCTCATATAATCCATTAGGTTTGATTTCTATTGCATAAGCAAGCTCCGATAAGCCTTTAGCCATGCTGGCGTTATAGACGGCAGTTATCTCTTTTTGATTTTTAAAAATGTCATCGTTATACAAAGCCCTATAGGAACCGTCATCACGTTGAACCATGTTACATATTAAAACATGAGTATGAGAATTAGGATCGTTTTCGCGGCTGGTTGAATGTTCATATGTTGAAAAAATACCCTTCCCTTTAGTATGGACAACGTTTACTTCATAGTTAACGGTTTCGCGGTATGAAATATAATTATCATCAATATGTTTAACCACATCTTCAATGGCGGCTGATCTAACGTTCCTGATCCTCTCATCGCCGGCAAGATGTTCCATAATGGAAACACTTTTAGGATCGGAAAAAACAAAATCAACGCCGGCACGATGTTCTGTTCGCCCTGCTGCGGAATAAGTATCCTGAACAATTTGCTCGCCGGTTAAATCATTTCCTTTAATGATATTATTAAAATCATCTTTCAAAACAACAGCGCCGACCTCAAGGCCAAGAGACTCGCAGCCCCCTCCTAGCCACCTGCTGTTATCTTTTTCGTAAACGGGATCTTTCTCGTAATAATACTTACTTGCTGCTGTTGCAGATTGAGATACCGGACCCATCATAAAACTATTCCTCGATTATTGATGTGATATTTGATTTCAGCGTTTCGTAATCTTCCGGCCAGCCGTTGGAAACAAAAGAAGTGACTGACTTATGCAATTTAATTCTTTGGTCGTTAAGTCTTTTTGCTTTATCGGCCTTAGCTTCCATCTTTAGTGATTTCATTTTTTTCTTCAGCACATCCATTTGCTCATTAAAACTTGGACTAAATTTCTTTTTCTCTTTCGCAGCATCTTGCATAATTAAACTCCTCCATTTTTAATTTTTATGATCAACTATTGGGGATTTTTATAAAAGCTTGTTTCATGGCGGTCTTGAACCCCGGCCCTGAACGATCACTATCCTTGAACACAGACGGGATATTATTTAAGCATGCATTGTAGAGTTCACCAGTTTCTTCGCCCATCATTTCGCAAAATTTAATTTCTATATCTGCCTGTTTCTCCTTTTCTTCTAATTCCTGTAGCTCACGGACTCGGTTCTCCAGTCCTTCCACAATCTTCCGTTTATCTTCTAAAATCCTTTCATCGAGAGATTTAAACCCTTGTGGGGGCAAATATGTTTTGTTCCGTTTGATACAGCCATAAAAGTAGTTCACGGGTGTGTTTTTGAGGGATGCTTTTTTGTTTAGTGTTGTTAGGTCGTAACTGCAGCGGGAAAGGTACAGCAACATATCTTCAGCTTTTATCGGGATGTCGCTGAATTCCTCTATCCATCTGAGCACGGTATC